>JAUWZT010000080.1 GCA_030615145.1 Promethearchaeota archaeon
TAGAACAGGATTGGGGTTTGTTACGTTGAAAATTGCTACTGATTTTTCTAATGGTCGTTATACAATTGAAGATTTTACAATAGATTCAGAAAAGGGAACGAAAATTGATATAAGGATTCCAATTTTAGAACAATAATCATATAAGAAATCAAAAGATTGGGAAGCAGTTAGACGCAGGCAACTCGACCTTTCATATACAGAATGTGCAGATGTGGCACAAAATTCTAACCCACAGCATCGCTCCTAAGGAGTTTTTAAAAGAACTTTCTACGTACGTTGATCTAGGTTTTTAGTGAAAGGAAGAATTATAATTGACCGCATAATTTATATTGATTTGAATCTCAATTCTATAGTAAGTATAATTAAATTATGCTTCTCTAAATGTAATCATTTTTGCTTAAAAAATGGTATATAATTAAAAGAAAGAAAATCAAAATGTCAGATGAAGAACTTAGGGATAAAATTAATAAGATAGCAGTAGAAATTGAGAAAGTTGAACAGACAGCGAAACAAAAAGAAAACTACGTTACAAATAAATGTAATGGAGAATTTGATCCTAAAATTAAAGACCTTGGGGAACAATTGCTTCATCAACAAACTAAATTAAATGAACTCCTCAAAAGCATTAATGAATTAACAGCAAAAAAAAAAGAATTACTTTCTATTACAAAGAAATTGGAATCAGAATACAATTCTTTGAAAAGAGAGAAGAAAAAATTCTTAAACCATAATTTAAAAGCGATTGAAAAAGAAAAGAAAACTAAAACGAAAGATATTGATACAAAAATTAAAATGCTAGAAAAAGAGTTGAAATCGAGCGAAAAAAAAATAATTCTAGAGATATCATCCTAAATTACCATATAAAAATAATTAAACTCATTAATTAATATGTCAGATCTTAAAGAAATCGAACATTCTATGCCATTAATTCTTCAAAAATTATTGGAAGCTTAATTTTATTTTGTTGTAGAAATTAAATTTCTATGTATGGATGAAAAATTAAAAATTATTTCATTAAACAAAAAAGCTTGGAATAATGTAGCAGAAAAATACAATGATGCAAATTATGGTAGTTTGAATCCATTAGTCGAATATTTTTGCGATGAACTCCCTAAAAACGGTTCGATTTTAGACTTAGGTTCTGGAACTGGCTTACCTTTTGCTAAACTATTTATAGAAAAGGGTTTTAATGTATTAGGGGTTGATATTTCGTCCCAGATGATCAAAATCGCACAAAAAAATGTTCCTTTAGCTAATTTCAAAGAATTATCAATGACAGATTTAGACTATGATAAAAAATTTGATGGTGTTTTCTCAAGCTATTCATTGCTTTTACTCAGCCCTCAGTTATTCAAGGATGTAGCAAATAGAATCGTTAAATCACTGAAAAACAATGGTTTATTATACTTATCACTAAATGAACCCCGGGCTGAAGGTGAAGATGTGGACAAAGAAGTTATCGTTGATATAATGGGCGAAAAAATGTATTCACGTGCATACAGAGAAGAAGAGATCCTTACGATATTTTCTCCGTTAGGGATGAAACCTCTTAAAATCTATCACGAAATTCAAACTTCTAAGGAATTCGGAATTGAACATATGATCGCGTTTGTATTTAAAAAATAAATTTATAGCTGTCTGAATTATAAGTTCATTTCCTATTGATTAATAATTAAATTTTATAAAAGATAAAGAATATCATCATTTATGTATAGGAAGCTAAACGACTACGATGTTACTTTAGAAACTTTAGATTCAATAACTAAAAAATTGGAAACCTTTCAAACAACCGTAATAAAAAAGTCTTGTTTTTTAGGTTTTGATGGGTATGTTGATTCTCTTTATTCTTTAGTCCAGAGCAGGATGAGTAGATATATGGAATTTATTGAAAAAGATAACCCTAATTTTCCTTAAAATACAATGAAAAAAGTATATTTGGTTGATTACGATTCTTGTAATCTCCGGTTCTGTGGTCGACAATGCATTAAGAAATGCCCCATAACGCTTTCAAACGCAAGATTAAAACCAAATAAGAAGAAGCAAGAAGTCCCAATTTGGTTTCAAAAATCTACAAAACAAATTAAAATAAATAGCGAAAGTTGCTTGAAATGTGGTGTGTGTGCCAATGTTTGTCCTTCAAAAGCAATATATGTAAAAAGTATTTTAGAAGAGCCAACTGAACTGGTTCCTACTCATAAATATCCCAACGAGGAAGAAACGGAGGGTTTTCGTCTTTATAATTTGCCAACTCTGATCTCGGGAAAAGTCTCTGGATTATGCGGTCCAAACGGAATAGGAAAGACCACTGTCTTAAATATCATATCAGGAAAATTAAAACCAAATTTTGGAAATTCTAATTTAAAATCGAATCAAATCCAATGGAAAGATGTCATAAAAAAAGTAAAAGAAAGTGAAATGCGAAATCATTTCACAAACTTATCCCAAAATGATAGAAAAATCGCATATAAACAACAGGTTCTGCGCGTTTTGTTTGATAAGTATCAAGGAAAGAAAGTTGTTGATATTTTAAATGCAGAAAATGAAGTAAGTTCATTATTTTTTAAGAAGATTCAAGATTATTTGGACATAAGTGCTATTGCTAATCGAATCCTAGAACAATGTTCTGGTGGAGAGTTGCAGAGATTTGCCATTGCTTCCGTTCTTATTAAAGAAGCAGATATTTACATTATTGATGAACCATGTACTTTTCTAGATGTGCAAAAACGAATCAAATTAGCCCAACTATTGCGTGAGCGTGTTCAAGGGTTTGGTAATGAGAAACAATGTCCTATATTAGTAGTTGAGCACGACTTAGCGATATTAGATTATCTCTCAGATATAGTCCAACTATTTTATGGCGTACCCCATCAATTTGGAATTATCTCAAGGCCTTTAACAACAAAAAAGGGTATTAACGCATATTTAACTGGCTTTTTAAAGACAGAAAACATAGAGTTCCGAGAAAAAGAATATGGCTTTAAACGCTCAACTAGCGGTCGAACATGGAGCAACGCGAAGATCTTTGCTAGTTATGGAAATATTTCAAAGACATTTGAGTCATTTCATTTATCTGTGAATCCTGGAACGATTTACGCTTCTGAGATTTTAGGTATTGTTGGTGAAAATGGATGTGGTAAGTCTACCTTCGCAAAAATCCTCGCGGGTGAGCTCCAACCTGACTTTGGATCAGAATTTGAAGGAATTCAAGCTATTGTCTCTTACAAACCACAATACATTACACAAGAATCTTCTCAAACTGTAAGGGATTTCATCATAGAACGGGCCTTAACCTACAATTTTTCTGAAGAAGTTTTACGGATATTATACAGACCTTTAGGTGTTGATAAATTATTCGATTTAAAAATATCAGCACTCTCAGGAGGTGAACTTCAGCGTGTATTCATATGTTCTTGCCTTGCTAAGCGCGCAGATCTATATATTCTTGATGAGCCTTCAGCATACCTTGATGTAGAAGAACGGATTCATATAGGTCAAATAATTCGTACTATTACAAAAAGAAATAATGCTGTCGCTATTTGTATAGAACATGATATTCAAATCGCTGATACTTTAATTGACCGACTTCTTCTTTTCACTGGAAAGCCAGGAGTTCATGGAAAAACCATTGGACCCTTAAATAAACGCGAAGGGATGAACCTCTTTCTTAAAGTAATTGATGTAACTTTCCGAAGGGACACAAAAACTGGTAGAGCTCGATTGAATAAAAAAGGTTCTCAATTAGATAGAACACAACGAGCATCTGGGCAGTTATGGGGGGTGCGTTAAATGTTTTGTAAAAAATCATTCAAAACTGATGTAATAGCTTGAAGATCCATTAGAGCTTCACTGCTACCATCAAAGCTGACATCTCCAGCTTCATGCGCACTAGAAATTTCAATTGTTCCAAAAAGAATTCCGGTAAAAGTCGCCATACTGGTTGTAAAGGCTAATGTGGGATTATTGACATCACCCTCTCCATAATCCAGTTTTCCCTCTTTGAATTTAAGCCAAAATCTCTTGTTTTCATCTGATATAATTATTTGTCCTAAGAAATCCATATCTAACATGGCCATATCTTCGAATTCATCTCTTAATCTCGCATGTTCTGATGAAATCTGTTTATATATTTCAAAAAGCTTGAAATAATCTCCGGGCATAGCACTACCATCGGATAATTTCAATTTAACTTCATTTAATAATTCTGAATTTACCATTTTTATCACCTTATAATACATATAACAATATAGATTACTACAATATCAATTTATTTATGACTGAAACATCAAATATATTGATAATAGAAACATTAAGAAACCTTATTTATAGTCCAGAATTTTCTAAACATGGTTAAAATGGAAAATTTGGAAAAAAAATTATTTGATCAAACTTGGAATATGAAGACCAGAGGTCAAATTATTAATCGATTAAAAGAAACAAATTATGATATAGTCGTAATTGGCGGAGGTATTACTGGAGCAGGGATTGCAAGAGAGGCTTCAATGAGGGATTTAAAAGTGGCACTTTTAGATATGCAAGACTTTACTGCTGGAACTTCTTCAAGAAGTTCAAAAATGGCACATGGGGGATTTAGATATATAGCCCATGGTGAAATGGATTTAGTTAAAAAAGCTTCTCGTGAAAGAAATTGGATGCGAGTTCAGATACCTCATTTAGTTAGACCTGTTCCATTCTTTATACCATTTATAGAAGGAGCAAAGTATAAAAAGCGTGATTTACAAGGTGCCGCTAAAATTTATGATTTTTTAAGCGATAATAAATCCGAATTTAAAAATTTTAAAAAATATAAATCGTATACCGCTGAAGAAGTATCTAATCTAGAACCAAAATTAACAAAAGAGGGCATATTAGGGGGTTTAATATACTATGATACAAACATCGATGATGCTCGTTTAACGATTGAAATCCTAAAGGAAGCGATAATTAGAGGAGCAGATGCAATAAATTATTGTAAGGTTTTTGGTTATAACAAAAGCAATGGGCAAATTGTTGGAATTAAATGCAGAGATCTCGACAATGAGTTCGATTTTGAAATTCGGGCTACATTAGTAATAAATGCGACGGGTATATGGACAGATAATCTATTAGAGAATTATCCAGAAAACATTCCAAAGCCGTTAATTAGACCAACTAAAGGTGTTCATCTCCTATACAAATGTGAAAATATTGGAAATAATATGGCAAATGGTCTACTTTCAAAGGGTGATAATAGATATTTTTGGCTTATTCCAAGGGATAACAAGTACACAATCGTAGGAACAACTGATACTGATTATCAAGGTGATTTAGCAAATCCATTTTGTGATAAAGAGGATGCAGACTACTTAATTAAGTCCGCTAAGATATTCTACCCGAACGCAGATTTAAGTTATGAGAATATTCTTTCTACATATGCGGGAATTAGACCATTAGTTATGCAAAAAGGAGAATCAGAAAGTGAAGTTTCACGAAAACACATAATTTTCTTTTCTGAAGATAATCTATTAACAATTTCAGGCGGGAAATTAACAGAATGGCGTGAAATGGCTGAAGATTTATTTGAGCATATGGAAGAAAAGAATATCTTTCCTGATGTTCATAGAGATAAATACTGGTCAAGAAGACCATTTACCATCTCTTTAGAAAAGGAAGTCTGGTTAGAAATATTAGATAAATCGAGTGTTGAATTAGATGAGGAACTCTCAGATCACCTATATCAACAATATGGAAAAGGCGCCATTGAAATCCTCGATATGATAAAAGAGGATAAATCACTAAAAGAACGAGTGATGGAAGAAACCAACTTTATTAAGGCGGAAATTGTTTACGTGTTAAGATATGAATTAACACCTCATTTGATAGATGTGTTCTGCCGACGAACAGAAATGTCGCTCTGGATACACCATCGAGAAGCTTCGGAAGCCGCAGAAAAAGTGGCAAAGATTATGCAGAAAGAATATTCTTGGAGTGACGAGACGACAAAAAAAGAAATCAATAACTATTTGGATTACATTAAAAAAACGGTTTCATTTATACAATAATAAATGGAACAAGTCTTACTTTTACATTTTATTCAATATCATGCATTTTAAAAATTGGACTAGATATAATATAAATACTTAATAAGTGATATTCAACATAATAACAAATTTAAACAATTTAAAAGAGTGAAATATATTGATATATCAATTTGGTTTTACTGAGGTTTTTTTAAGACCTTTGGCAGAACTCGCGGGATTTTTCATTTTACTTCTTGGCATTATGTGGTTAGTCTACGCAGTTTATGAAACTAAAAGAAGAGGGTCTGTCAAAAAAAGAAAGGTAGAGGACTGGAATTTCGATGTTACAAAGTTCTTAAAAATTTTAACGTATTTAGGACTAGTTGTCGGTATTTTTGGTTTACTTAGCGGTGTTGGTGGGCTTATTCTCGATCAAGCGCCAAGCGTAGCATACGCGGCTAATACTCAAGACGCGAAAAGTATATTTACATCTATTTTCCTTATCATTCTAGGAACATTAACGCTTTTAAAACCTTTAAACGATCTCCCTATTTCAAGCGTTGTAGGAATTTTATTAGCGTCACTTGTAGTTGTTGTCGTTGTATTGGCTATTCCAGATCAACTTGTTCAAGTAATTGCGGTTTTTATTGACCCAAGAATAGTTTTAGCAATTATATTTATTTTTGTGTTTGCTATTGTTGCTCTTACCGTTAAATTTTACATTGGAACTTTAATGTCAATTTCAAAAGCAATATCATGGCCCGTTTTTGCATTTATAATCGCAATATTCTGCCTACTTCAAGGATTCTTACTAATTGTTATAGGTGTTTCAATTACAGGATATTTTTAATTTAACTTTCTAATATTTTTTCTTTTTACATCTAAATTTTTAAAAGAAGCTAAATCTATGAGAGGATTTTCTATTAATTTCTCCTTTAATCTCATTGCTTAAATCATAATGACAGCTTGGGCAATGTTTTGTATCTGTAATATCAATTTTGGTAAATCTATAACCACTTCTACCTAAAATTAAATGATTACAATTTGGACAGTAAGTATTTCCTCCTTTTTCATGACTAATATTTCCAACATAAACATAATTCAAACCCGCTTTTTTGGCTATATTATAAGCATTATCTAATGTTTCAAATGGAGTCCTTTTCATAGATGGTTGCTTAAAGTCAGGATGGTATGCTGAGAAGTGAGTAGGCGTATCATCTCCTAAATTCTCAACAATCCAATTAGATAATTTTTCAATTTCTACATCACTATCATTCAAATCTGGGATGATTAAGTTAGTTATTTCTACATGAATCCCATTGGATTTGAATCTTTTTGCAGTATCCAAAACAGGTTGTACTGAATTAGCACCACATATTTTCTTGTAGAACTCATCTGACATAGACTTAATATCAATATTAGCCGCATCAATTCCAACCTCTATTAACTCTTTTGTAGCTTCTGCTGTAGAATACCCATTTGTTACTAAAATGGTCTTAATATTTTCTTGTTTAAGTAATTTTATGGTATCCAGTATCCATTCATGCCAGATTAGTGGTTCATTATATGTATATGCTAGTGTCGTAGCTCCACTTTTTTTAACCTTTTCAATGAGTTGTTTTGGTGTCATTTCTACTAAGGACATTTTGCGATTTTCTAATCCTTCTAAGGTATAAAATCCATTTTTTCCATTATCAGTAGGATTTGCTTGGCTTATATTCCAATTTTGGCAATTCTGGCATCTAAAAGAACATCCTATAGAAGCGATCGAATAAGCAGTAGCACCAGGCCAAAAATTATATAAAGGTTTTTTTTCAATCGGGTCTAAACTTCCACTAGAAATCATTGATCCATAAATAAGAGTATATAATTCTCCTTCAAAATTTTTTCGAGTTCTGCAAATTCCTACTTTCCCGGGTAGGATAACACATTCATTAGCACAAACATGACATTTTACTTTATTATCTTCCAGTGAATCCCACAATCTTGCTTTAAATTTCATTTTAAATCAACACTTTGTTAAAAAATTATCAATTAATTCATTAATTAAATAATAGATAAGAAATTTTATATTTCTTTTACCTTTAAATTGCAATATTCATAAAAAAAAGGAGTTGTTCGAAATATCCGGAATAGAAAAAGCTATTTCTTCCTTTAGAGGAGATTTTAATTGTGCTCAATCAATATTAAGTTCTTTTGCCACTCAATATGGACTAGATAGAGATACAGCTCTAAGATTATCCGCAGGATTTGGAGGTGGAATGGCTCGTTTACAAAATACATGTGGTGCAGTGTCTGGGGCTTTTATGGTTATTAGTTTAAGATATGGTATGGGAATAAATGACGATACAGAAGCGAGAGAAAAGACGTATCAGGTTATAAGAGAATTTTCAAATCGATTTCAAGAAATTCATGGCTCTATAGTCTGTAAAGAATTGCTTGGTTGTGATATTAATACACCTGAAGGAAAAGACTACTACGATCGAAATGATTTTTTTGAAAAGAAGTGCTTTCAATATGTAAAAGATTCAGCAATGATTTTAGAAGATATATTATAAGAAGATTGTATAAGGAACTACTAATTATGTAAAGTGACTGAGAATGAAACAGAGTTAATAAAAGAGGAATTAAAAACTATAATAAAACAACAATAAAACTAAATGGTGGAATAAAAATATTCACGTTAAAAAACATCTTGAGGCAACAAGAGAAGAGATCGAAAGATTAATTAAAGAAACTAAAGAGAAATTAAAAGATTTAGAAAAGCACGGCAAAAATTCAGAATTTATTCAAGAATTAAGTAATTTAGCATTCATGCAACTTGAAGTTGAACAATACACAGAATCAGAAAAAAATTTACAAGTTTGTTTAAAACATTTCAAAAAACAACGCGATGATTTAGGAAAAGCTGATGTTTATGGGATTCTAGGAATTTTACATTTCACAAGTGGAGCATACCAGAAATCTATTGATTATTACAATATGGCACATGAAATTTATAAAGAGTTTAATCAGGTAAAGGAGCAAATTACTTGCTTAAAAGGAATTGGGATCAACCTAATTAAATTAAATCATTTTGACGAAGCGAGTGATAACTTGCTTGAATGTAGCGCTTTATGTTCAGATAACAACGATATTTACAACCTATTGGACTGTTTAGGTAATTTAATTTTTATTCACGAAAAACAAGAGAACTGGGACGTTGTATTTGAATTATACAAAAAAACTCTCAAAGCTTTTAAAGAACTAAGTGATAATAAGGGCACTATCGTTTCTTATTTTAATTTAGGCATCCTTAAAAAAAAAGAGAGCGATTTTGATCGGGCTATTAGATATTTTAAAAAAGGAACTAATATTGCAATTGATTCAAATTATATAGAACTAATTTTAAAAGGGTTAGGATATGTTGGGGAGATTTTGGTTTACAGAGGTAAAATGAATGCCGCTAAAGAAGTATATATTAAAGCATTAAGTACTGCTGAAAAATTCAAAGTAAAGAATTCGATTATTCAAATAAAAATTCTTTTAAAATCATTAGGATTAAATGAGGAAGAAATAGAAAAAGAGTTAAGAAATTATCGAAACCTTAGGTTAAAATAGTAACGACTAATAAATTGGAAAATAATCATGTTTCCAAACACAATTTAAAAAATTATAAATGAACGAATTTTCATTTTTAATTAAAGTAATTTAAATAAAATATTTCGAGTGTTCACTTAGTAATGAAATATTGTCCATTTTGTAAGAAGCCAATCGAGCAATATTGGACGTATTGCCGTAATTGTAATAAACCTTTAATTACGAACCTTGATAACGAATTAAATATAAGATTAAGGGTTCCTCACGATGAGGCCTCATTTTATACTAACAACTTTGAAGAAGAAGATTATTATGATATCAGCATTCTCGACGATGAGGTTGTTGAACGCGAGCTGAGCGAATTAGAAGATCAGCTAGCAGAGAGCGAAAGATTTGGAAAAAATATGGGAGCCCTCTTATTAAAGAAAGCAAGTCTATTTTATAAAAAAAGAGATTTCCCTAACGCCTTAAAAAATTTAGAGTTGGCGCTAGAAAACTTTCTTGACGAAAAAGAAATCTTAAATACAGCCATATGCCATAACGAACTAGGTTTAATCTATGAAGAAACAGGATTTTTTGATCAAGCAATCTATCATTTTGATAGAGCTCTTATAATTTTAGAAGATCTTGAAGATAATAAGAAGAAAATTCAAGTTTTGAATAACTTAGGAAATGTCTATTATTTAATCAATGATTTAAAAAGCTCTTACAAATATTATCAAAAAGCATTAAATATAACCGAAAAAGAGAACCTAGAATTAGACGCTATAAAAACTTCAAGTAATTTAGTTGAAATCTTAATTTCTTTAAAAGATTATGATCGTGTTACCAAAATATTGCAAAATAATCTGGAATTCTTTACAAAAACCAACGATGTTTATGGAGTCATACAAACTCATATAAAATATGGGAAATTATATTATTATCTTGGAGACGAGTATTATGACCAATCCTATCAGAGCTTTACCAAAGTATTAGAGCTTGTTGATACTATAAAAAACCAAATTTCTATTTTTATAAAAAAAAAATTAGAATGGGAATCCTTTCTCTATTTAGGGAAATTATATTTGTTATGGGATAACGATTCAGAGGCAGAACATTACCTATTAATTAGCTTAGAAGCAATAAGAACATTTGGAATTCAGGAAAGTATTAAAGAAGGAATAGTTTTAGAAACAATAGCTAAGTTTTATTCGTTAAAGGGGGAAGATAATAAAGCGATCGACTATTATAGTTATTCTACAGAGATATATCAAAAATTTGGAGATAAACTCAAAATTGCTGAGATGAAATATGAAGTCGCAAAAATTTTTCAAAACTACATTCAAAATGAACAAAAAGCAATACAATATTATGAAGAAGCTTTAGAAATTTTCGAAAGTTTAAATAACTTAAAAAAAGCTGCAGAAATTAGTAATAATTTAGGTGATATTTATGTTTCAAAGGAATTATTTGATTTAGCATTAACTAACTTTATAATGGCAAAAAAATTTTACACTGAATTAGAGGACGAATATAACAAAAATCTCGTATTAGGGAAAATAAATTCTTTGAAGGAAACTGAACCAAATAGTTTTAGGCCTTAATTTTTCCTCCTACTTTTTTAAACATCCAATCTAAGGATAAAATGGATTATTGGTTTTAGAAATAAATACACTTAGGAGTCAATATCAAAATCTTCACTTTTATAAACTTTTCTACCAAATTCCTCGAAACCTATAGATTTTATGAAGTTATAAGACACTATATTATCTTTATACACCTCACATCTAAGCTCTTTGACGCCTTTCTTTTTAAAATAATTCCATGCTGCCATACCTATAACTGTCCCAAGCCCTTTACGCTGAAAACGAGGGATTACTCCTAGTCCTGCGATTATACCATATTCATTTTTTGGACCTTCACAATCTAGTATAACAAATGCGGCATCGGATCCATATACCCTAGCGATTAAAATTATTGTTTCTGGATATTCATAAATAGTTTTTAAGGAATTAAGTGTAATTGATGAATAAGGTGTATTTGAAGTCATCCAACTTCTATTATATAAAGCTCTAACGCTCTCTAAATCCTCTACTTTAGCTTCTCTTATCTTGGCTCGAAGTATATTATGCTCCACTTTTTCTGTAAGCATCTCCTCAACTTCGGGGGTAATTTTAGCAACGGGTAATTTCATTTGAATGTACTCCATCCCCGTTGTAGCTAATTCGTTCTCGATTTCATCTTCTGTTTTATCTTTTTTTTCAAACGCCAGCATAAAGCTACGAACTTTTCTTTTCTTTAAACTTATTTTTGATTCTGTCATGGTATGCTAGTTTTTATTATTTGAATTAATCAACTAGTATTATTAAGTGATCAAAAAATAAAAAGGTTTTATGGAGTAATAATTTTATAACTCAAAATCTTCTTTACGATAAATTTTTTTTCCAAATTCTTCGAAATTTAATCCTTTAATAAAATTATAAGATACTTGATTATCCTTATAAACTTCACACCTTAATTCCTTCAAACCCTTCTCTTTAAAAAAGTTCCATGCTGCCATACCTAATATGGTACCTAATCCCTTACCTTGAAAGCGCGGTAGGACCCCAAGCCCCGCTATTACTCCAAATTCTTTATTTTCACCTTCAAAGTCTAAAATAATAAATCCTCCATCAATATTGTAAATCTTTGCTATAAGAAAAACTGTGTCTGGGTCGTTAAATATTTTTTTTAGAGAATCTTTTTCGATGGGTCTAAAAGGAGTATTAGATGTTAACCAAGCTCTATTATAGATATTTTTAACGGTTGTAATATCCTTTTCTGTTGCTTCACGGATTTTAGCGTTAAAAATCTTAAGTTCAATCTTTTCTTTTAAGGAATTCTCATATTCCTTAGTAATTTTGTTGATAGGTAATCTCATTTGGAGATAAACCATCCCCTGATCGAGAATCTCTTTTTGGAGTTTGCTAATTTCACCCTTTTTATCACTTTCTTCAATGTGGAAAAAATAAGTTCTTAAGGCTTTCTTTTTAAAATCCAGTTTCCTCTTCAAACCTTTGCCTCTTCGACTCATCTTATTCTGAAGGAGATTTAGGGTTTTAATATTAAATTTAAATTACTTCTTATGGTTTTTTCGATTTCATCATTTATTATAGCCTTACTTCTTAAAATCGAGATTCCTTGCTGAATTTTTTTGGCTAAACTTTTATCATCAATAAGATTTTTATTTTCGCTCGAAAATTCAAAATTAGATCTTAAAGCCATGTCTTCTTCAATTCTTTCTTTGAATGTTTTTTTAAAATTAACCATTGTATCAGAAATTTCTTGATAAATATTATTTGGGTCATTTGTAACGATACCTGGGAGAATTAAATCCATTTTTTCTTCCATAGTATCTTTAATTTCAATAAACATAACATATAATGGCATGTAAATCCACTGAATTGGTCGAGAAAATAATTCTGATTGGTTGTCGTTTAATGACCAAGATAATAAGTCCTTTGCTTCTTGTAGACAATTTCCATTACTAGTATGAATAATATTTTTTATTTGTGAATACAGCTCTTCTAATCTTATTCGTAAAGACTCAATTTCCGAAATTTTTTCTTGTTTTTCTTTTTCAAATGCAGATAAATCTTTATCTCTATCTTTTAACTTAAGATCTAATGATGATCCAAACTCCTCTAATTTTTTCTTTGCTTCTACATCAATTTGGAACGCTCGTTCTTTTAACTCCATATATTTTTGAGTTAATGAAGTTACCATATTAACAAAATTATTGCCTTCATTTATCAAATATTTGAAGTGATGCTCAAAAGGTTCAGTAAGATCAATAAAAACCCT
>JAUWZT010000235.1 GCA_030615145.1 Promethearchaeota archaeon
GATACTTTTGCTGCAGGGGTGTCTTTAGTTCCCGTTGTTGATTGGGTATATATGTATAAACTATCTGATCCATTTTTCCAACAATTTGAATCTGAACTATTTGGAGGTAAACCAAGAAAAGAAAAAAAGGATCTTTACATGGATCGAAGCCCCATCACTCATGTTTCCAAGATCAAATCACCTGTCATGATTATGGCTGGCAAAACGGATTCAAGATGTCCTATAGAACCAATAGAAGCGTTTATTGAAAAACTTAAAGAAATTAATCATTCTTTTGAGTTTGTTTTGGAAGAGAAGGCAGGTCATATTTCAGCGTTGCTAAATTGGGAAGAAAGTGTTCCTATGTTTAAAAAAATGACTAATTACCTTAAGAAAAATCTAGAGTAAACCCTATTTAAAAGAAGATTTAGTTAAAAGATTTTAATAAGATGTTTTATGTAATATTTTTTCTTATAACGCTAGGAGTTCATTAAAATTATGGATTACATAGTCGGGTTTTTCTTCCCAAGAGGTAAAATCCAAATTTTTTATGAAAGCATCCTTGGTTATTATACAGGCAAATATATTAGCCTTTTTTGCAGCTCTGATGTCTATTTCCGAATCTCCAATCATAATAGCTTTAGAATCTCTCTTGTTAAATTTAAATCTACTTAAAACGTATTTTATTCCTTCAGGAGATGGTTTTGCGAATGTGGGATTATTATCATAGTCAATACTAAAAACCTCATCAAAAATGGCACTGAAATTGAATTTCTGCGTTAACAACTCTACGATATAACTAGGAGAGTTAGACACCAATCCAATTTTCTTATTGGCCTTCTTTAATTCTTTGATAACCATAATAGCAAACTACTTTAATTTCGTTAGGAGAAAAAATCAGTAGGGGCTTGGGTCAAGTAGAACTAAGAGAAATCGTGATTAGGGGAGTAAAGGGCTACACTATTATATTAGTTAGCGATTTAGATAACAATTTCATGCTATTTACGAATTGCTCCAAGGGATATAAACTTGGGTACTATTTCCATAAAATACGCAAATCTTTTAGAGAAATGGGGCCCACTCTTAAGAGAATTGAAACGAAAGAATTGCATACAATGTGACTTTGTTTTGAAATTAGCGAAATCTTGTTTTTTATACATACTTCCATTTAACAGTATCGTTATCTAGTAAATTGTAATAATTCACAGCCAGCATTGGAGGAATACCATCATTAACTGTGTAAATCCAACCAGTTCCAACACCATTGATTCCGTTTATATATATATACGCCCCATAATTTTGAGAACTAATTTCGCAACAATTTAGGAGAAGGTGATACACTGTAGTTTGATAATTAGTCAAACTAACATTTTCAAATTTTTCATTCGTTTTTACTCCAGAATAATCGATAAATAAGGTAATATTATCAACACTGGATTGTTTCACACTTCTTTCTTCCTCGTTTTGAATGATAGGAGATGGCGGATTATGGAGGAGGAGTGAATTAAAAAAAAAGAGTAAACTAAAGCAAGAAAAACCAAGAAATGCCAATAAAATATATTTATTCCTTTTCTCCATCTTTCAAAATAAAAATAATTTAAAAAAAATAATTTGTTATTGTGTAATTTAATTTTTGTTTTTTTGCTTTTTTTTTATATTAAGGATTAAGAGTATTGTTGTAATACTAAGAGTAGTGAATGTGATTATTGGTGTGTATGAAGGAATTATTTGAGGTTCAGTGTTTAAGGCTGGTAGATTAGTTAATGTCATCTCAAGCGTATAATTTCCGAAAGAAGAATTTGTATAAATTAATAGCCCTGAAATCTTATCATAAATAGATTTAGTTCTCTGAAGTAATCCTTCTTTTTGACGAAAATCAAACGAAATATTATTTTGAGTCTCTTCGACAATGACGGTCGCATTCATCCATGGAGGTTGATCTTGTGCGTAGGCTTGCTGTTTTAAGAAAGTAAAATTATTGTTTGGAATTAAAAATCCAGACTTAAAATAATTGTATCCAAGAACCAAATTCATATCAGCTTCTCCATTTGAAATATTGTAAAATGTAGTATTTGTAACAAGAATGCCTTGCAGGTTTTTCTTAAACTCTATATTCATGTATGGTATAGGGCTTTCAAAAAGATTAAAGTAATCATATGGGTCTTTGTCGTAAAATCCCGTGAAATTAACTAAAATTTGGCCTCCAGGAGTTGTATTGACAAACCCTCTTGGTGGAGCAAACCAGTCTAATTCTCTCCACTCAAGAGATTTACTAGTATTAAATGATGTAACATTATATACGTAAATTTCATCGAGGTCCAATTGATCATTAAAATTATCGGGCGTTAAAGGAGAGGAGGTCACTGAAAGATTAAAAGTGCAGAAAACCAATATCGCAACAAAAAATCCAAAATACAGCTTCTTATTATTCATAGAATCTATCATTTTTTTTTAATTAGGTAACTTGTCCTATAATTAAATAGGTTAAGTTTCCTATATATTTAAAAATTGTGAAAAATTATGATATTTACCTTTTAGAGTTCTAAATAATTCAGCTAAAAACTTAAAAATATGAGTATTAAAAAAGAAACAACCGTAGATCCTTTAAACGCTCAATTTTCTAAAACCGATGATGTAGAGATATTGAATTCTGAAAGAGTGAATAGCTCAGTTTGGTTAGAAAGGAAAACTTTTCGAATTTCGCTTATCGCCACGTTTACGGCTTTAGCTATTGTTTTAGGATATGCAATGGCATACATCCCCAATATTGAGGTTTTTACTTTAATGATCTTCTTATCGGGTTTTATTATGAGCAAAAAAGAAGGAGCAATAATTGGATTAATGAGTGCATCCATTTTTACTTTCTTTAACCCGTTAGGACCTTCTCCGCCCCCACTTTTTATTTATCAACTGGTACATTATTCTTTAACTGGATTATCTGGTGGTTTGACAAAGAATTTTATGCTGAATAGAAAATTCTTTAAACCGAGAGAAGACTTGTACGTATATCAAGTAATGGTTATGTTTGGTGTTGTTGGAGGGATTCTTACGTTTTTGTTCGATATTTTGAGCACTTTATTCGGTGGATTTACTGTATCTACTACAATAGATTATTTTATAGCATCATATTTATTCGGACTAGTTTTTACTACGGTTCACTTAATAGGAAATATATTGGTGTTTGTATTTCTCCTACCAGGATTAATTCAAATAATAATGAAATTAGTGGATTAGACCTAGAGAAATATAAATAAGAAATAAGCTAAAATTAAAATATAACTTATTTAAGTATGTCCTTCATCAGATTAAGGATATATTCGTGATATTCATTAGGATTAAAGATTTTTTCTGAAAAATTATCAAAGAAATAAGAATACATAGGTGAGGAAATTATCGCAGGTCCTAAAACAAACCCCCATATCGCCAATGATAATAATAGTGGATTTTTTTTTTTAATTTCCCCAGAGCTAACTGCCCTCGTAGTTATTTTAATTAAATTCGTAAAACCTGCTCTTTCACATTTTAATTCAAATGGCCCTTTATTTTTATTGGAAGATGGAGGTGTTGGTAAAAACATAAAGCTAAATAGCGGAAAATTGTTGCTTGCTAAATCAAAAAAATATACCCCGACTTTTCGCAGCAACATGACATCATTTCCTTTATGTTGTTGCTCTATCTCGTCAAGATCTTTAGAAAATTTTTCAAATTCTTTATTAGTACAAGCAAACCATAATTCTCTCTTATTTTGTA
>JAUWZT010000002.1 GCA_030615145.1 Promethearchaeota archaeon
AAGAGTAGAGACGAATTGTACAAAGAATTTCTTCAAGCCGTCAAAAATTTTATAGTCTCACTTGATTGTCCTATATGCGTAAAAGATTTGAAAAATCCTGTTATTAACAAAGAAGATTATTTCTCTAAACTAGATTTATTATCCGAATATGCCGACGACGACGCAGTATCTCTAACTTCTTTTCGTGCAATTAATAGGAAGCTATATAGAACCATTTTTGAGTACGCGGGGGATGGAAAAGATCTCGATTTTTAATATGGAGGGAAAAAGATGAGTGAAAATTTATTTGGTTATAATGGAAAAATTGCTTATGTGAATTTAACCGACCAAACTGTCGATGTTAAAGATTTGGACGCTCAAGTAGCAAAGGAATATCTCGGTGGTACAGGGCTAAGCGCTAAAATAACATACGACCTTCTATCAAAAGACGATTACGACACCTTAAAAACAGATGCTTTTTCAGAAATTAATCCATTGATATTTGCGACGGGCCCTGTAACAGGAACTTTAAGACCCTCCTCCGGAAGGTACACCGTAACAGCAATATCACCCCTTACAGGGATATGGGGTGAAGGCTCTTCTGGGGGTTATTTTTGCATTTCTTTACATAACAGTGGTTTCGATGCTATAGTTATTGTTGGGAAAGCAAAAAGTCCTATCTATCTATATGTCCACGATGAAACCATTGAGTTTAAAAGTGGAGATGCCGTTTGGGGTAAAGACACGTACGAAACCCAATTAATTTTGAAAAAAGAGCTAAACAACGAAAAGATTCGGGTTGCTACTATTGGTATTGCTGGTGAAAATTTAGTGAAATACGCGGGAATAATTAACGACGAAGGACGAGCTATAGGGAGATGCGGTTTAGGTGCTATAATGGGCTCAAAAAACTTAAAAGCTATTGCAATTCACGGAACTAAAAGAGTACAAATCGCAGATAATAAAATAGGTAAAGAATTGTTAAAAGAAGCAGAAGATGCAAAGAGAGGAGACCTCCTTAAATCAATAAAGCCTTTTCTATTCACTTTATACGGTACAAATTGCTATTTAGACATAGGTATGGCTCTTGGTGACACGCCAGCACATTATTTTACTAAGAACGAATTTTTCGCTGAAAAATTGACGGGGAAAACATTACGAGAAGAATATCCCGTTTTAGATTACGGATGTGCGGGATGTACTATGAGATGTGGTAAAATAACAATAGTAGAACACGAAGGTAAAGAGATCGAAGTAGATGGGCCAGAGTACGAGTCTGTCGCGGCATTTGGACCTTTATGTGGCGTTAACGATTCCAAAGAAGTAATTCTCTCGCATCATATGTGTAACGTATATGGTTTTGATACTATTTCTGGGGGCGTGTCTATCGCATTTTTAATTTACTTAGTTGAAAACAATTTGGGGATTGACAAAATTAAGTCGCATCTAAAAGATATTGAAATCGGAGAAATAAAGTGGGGCAATGGAGATTTACTTTTAAAACTAATTGATAAAATTGCTAAAAGGGAAGGCATAGGTAACGTACTTTCTGAGGGTGTACGCACCATGGCAAAAGAATTTAATGTTGATCCTGAATTAGCAGCGCATGTAAAGGGTTTAGAAATGCCTATGCACGATCCAAGAGCTTTTGCGGGACAAGCTTTAAGTTATATTACATGTTATGTGGGAGCGAGTCATGCAAAATGCGATTGGTATAGTGCCGAATTAGGACTTGTCGCATATACACAAATTCGAGTAAGAGCTGGCGATAGAACTTCCATAAAAGGTAGAGAAAAGGGAGTTATTGCCCTACAAAACATCAGGGCGATAGATGATTCCGCTGTAAATTGCAACTTCCTAAACCCCGCACTTGACCACATAATTAAGCACATCAACGCAGCAACGGGTTTTGATTACAGTAAAAAATCTTTATTGCTTGTTGGGGAACGAATAAATACTCTTAAAAGACTTATTATATGCAATCTAGGGATAACAAGAGAAGACGATAAACTACCTGGTCATCTCAACAAAGTATTAAAGTCTGGTAAAACAGAAGGCGTAAAACTAGATTTAGATGGAAGCTTAAAGAAATATTACAAGATTCGTGGTTGGGATTGGGAAACTGGTTGTCCAACAAAAGAAAAACTCGAAGAACTTAATATATAACTAATTTATTTTTTTTTATAATTTTATTTTTAAATATTTGCTTTAACATTCAATTTCTATTATTAGCTCCTCCTTGTATCCGATTATCACTTTTACAAGTCCTTTAAGCATTTCATCGGTCTTAATATCGCCAGTATCTACCATTAAACATCTTAAACCTTTAATTTTTTCTTCAGTTGAAACTATTTTAACATTCTTTTTTCCAATTTTTTTAATAATTTTAGGAGTAATCTGTTTATTACCTCTTCCAAAAATAAAGCCTTGCCCACCAATTGGCGAGACGATAATTTTTGCCTTTTTATGTTTATTCAAAAGTTCTAGCATTCCAAGTTCATTTAAATCTATCCCAATAATCTTATCGTTATAAAGAGCATCTACTCCAAGTAAGCTTTTTGTTAACTTTAACTGATCGGTGATTGCTTTTACAGTTGTACCAGGCCCAAGTAAATATAATGTATCATTTTCTAAATTTTCAATAACATGTTGAGCAATTTCATGTTTATTTTCTTCAATGGATCTTCCTATTTTAGAACCATCTTTTCCAGCCTGTAGAAGGTTTATAACTTTAGGTACATTTAAGTATCCATATAGTCTTGAATCTAAAATTCCTTCTCGAAACGATTGTTCATTAATATCTAAAACCTCTTTTTCTTGAAATTCTACTGTTTCCTTTATGAATTTATCAACAATTTCGGCAGCAGCTCTAGGGTTAATGGCAAAAACAGAGCTAAACATTTTAACGCCAGAAGGTATTGCCACAACAGGTATAGATAAGCCAATGGCATCGTGAATATCTCTAGCTGTCCCGTCTCCGCCACAAAAAATTAATAATTCTATATTTTGTTGTTTCATCATTTTAGCTATTTTTTTTGTATCTTCAGCAGTAGTTTCTTGATTAATATCGCCAATTATTTCGAAATTAATGCCAGTTTCTTTCACAATATTAGCGCCCATATTTCCTGGAGCAACTAATAAATGAATTTTACCTTTGGTTTTTATATTAGAAAAAAAAGAGCGAATTCTTTCAGGAGTTATTGGTTTAGCTCCCATTTTAATAGCTTTCTTAAATGTATCACCATCAGTTCCTTTAAGTCCTACACTTCCACCCATTCCCGCAATAGGATTTATAATAAGCCCTATTTTTCGCATACTGAAATCTCTTCCTCTAAATTGAAATTTTTTTCCTAATTATAACTCTACTAAATACTCAGTTTCATTCAATAATCAAAAACAATTTTTAATTTTAAAAAAAAATAAATAAATTATATTGATTTTCCTAATTTTTTTCTTGCCTTTCTTAAGTCTCTATCACTTATTATCTGAAATAATCTTGGAAAGAATCTCATCACTCTCCATAAAAATTTAGACGACCCTGGCATGATATAGAACTTTTCTTTTAATAATCCTTTGACATATTTCTCTGCTACTTCTTCAGCACTTAATAGGCCTCCCCAACTTTCTGAAATTATATTTAATTCTTCCGGTCTAGTTTCTGCCTCTTCTTCAAGTCCCGGAGTTTGAGTGTCAGGGGGATACAACACAGATACATTAATGTTATATGGTTTTATTTCATGTCTTAAGGCTTCAGAAAGACCCGCAATAGCAAATTTTGTTGGAGCGTAAGCTGCATAGCCCATTTGCCCGCTATATCCTGAAATCGAGGATGCATTCCCAATATGTCCCTTTTTTTTTTCTTTAAAATAGGGTAATAATATTAGGATAGGAACTAATTGACCATAGTAATTAATATCCATGTGTTTTTTAAAATCAACCAGCGTCAAATTTTCAATATAGTCTGGATACGAAATCCCTACAAAATTTATAAGATAATCCGGAACACCGTGTTTACTTATAAAATCTGTAAATAAAGGTTCTAACTTCACTATATCTGTTGTATCACAAGAAATTTTCTCAACGGTTTGATCTTCTGTCGCCTTTAAAGCGTTAATCTCTTGAGTAGCCTCTTCTAGAGTTACTGTGTTTCTAGCAACAATGCATACATTGCCACCTAATTGAACAATTTCTTTTGCTGTAGCTTTCCCAATCCCTTTTGAACCACCACAGATTATTGCCCATTTTCCTTTTAATGGTTGTTTTTTTATTAGTTTCTTTTTTGCCATTTGATTCACTTCTCAGTATAATTTAGAAATTTAAATATCCATAAATTAGGCAAATGATACCTAAAATTAACACAGCTGAAACAATAAAGATACTCATGTAAGCATCCATGTCTCTTGTCTTAAACAGACCATTCTGAAAATTAAATGCGAAATCGATTAAACCTAAAAACAATAAAGCTCCACTAGCAACTATAGTAAAGAATAACCCAAATCTCTGCCCTGTTAAAAGACCTATTGCGGAAATTATCAAACAAGTTGTAATTAAACCTAAATCAGGGAGAGGAAAAGATCGTTCATGTTTCAAATACCACTCCGTCTTATCAGGATTTTTATTTTCTACTAAAAAGAAAAAAATCCAAAATCCAATAATTCCAATCGCTAAAATTATCTGTAAGATTGCTATTATAATTTCAATCATTTTTATCACTTTTTAAAAATTAAATTTTTTCTATAGTTATTATTAATTATCGATTTTCTTTAGTATATAAATTTTTAATCTTTCTTAATGTCAGAAACTATAAAAAATAATAGATTTTAAATTTCAAATAAATAAAATATGTTGATAAAAATATTTTAAATCTCTCATAGCTTCATTATTTCTATGAAATGTCTTTTGTAATAGGAGTCTATATTGAACAAGTCTAAAATTAAGATAAGATAAAAAAAAATTAAAATTGCCACTCTCTAAAACGATTCGCGGGTACTCCTACTTCAGCTATACCCCCGTCGATAGGAAATATATGTCCTGTTATAAAATCACTTCTAGGAGATGCAAGAAAAATCATTAAGTTTACGACATCATCAACTGTTCCAATTCTATTAAGAGGTGTTTTAACATCTGACATTTTCAAGGATTGTATTACGGTATCATCGCTATTACCATATATCCCCGTAGTATGATAACCCGGAGCTATCGCATTGGAAGTAATGTAAGGGGCGAGAGTTTTTGCTACGAGTTGAGTTAAAGCAATAATACCCGCTTTACTAATACTGTAAGCTGAAAGAGTATCGTCAGCAACTATTCCTGCTATAGAAGTAGTGTGAATTACTTTACCTCTCAAGGGTTCCATTTTTTGCCTATTCATCTTACGACAAATATTTTTATCAACTAACCATTGTCCTTTAAGATTTACATTCATGGTTATATCCCATGCTTTTTCACCTATTTTAATTATGTTAACTCCCGCTTGAGCTGCCGTTCCTGCGTTATTAAATAAAATATATACATTATCGAGCTCGTTAAATGTTTGTTCAGTCATCCTTTTTACTTGTTTTGAATCTGAAACATCGCAAACAATTGGAACTACTTTTTTTCCATACTTTTGTTCAATATTTTTTGTTGTCTCTTCTAATAGGACTTCGTTTATGTCAACTAAAACTAAATCAGCGCCTCTTTCAGCAAAAGCGTAAGCGACACCTCTACCAAAACCGCTAGCCCCTCCTGTGATTAAAACCCCCTTTCCTTCTAAAAATTTTTCGACCATATCTTATCATCTAATATTAAATTGTATAATATATTTATAGGGTTTTTCCTTCTTTTAAATTTTTAATTCGAAGATAAACATTGAAAAGCTAGAAGCAAAAATTTATTTATTTAACTCATTTTTAGATTTAATATAGAAAATAGAAAATTTACGTGATTCAAAAAAATGGTAGATAAAATAATTCCTTTTCTAATCGATATTGGCTCCGTTATCCCTGCCCGCTCAAAAGCTACATTACTAGATGAAATCGCGATGGCATTAAACGAATGTATAAACATTTATGGAAAGACAATTAAAAAGTTAGGCAAGATAAATAGAATTACTGCTTGTTTTTGGCCCGTTCGTTTAGTTCCTTTAAATGATACTCGTGCTTGCGTTTGTAGTTATCTGTTAAATAAACAAGAGAAATTAAATGTAGGAAAATTTTCAGAAACACCACCCAGCCCAGATAATATAATTCAAGGTGCAGATTCGGCATCATTCTTAAATTCTTTGCAGGCGTATAATAGTAACTATTTAAAGAAAGCTAAAAATTATAAAAGAGGTACGGCGATTCAAGAAGCCCTTTTTAGCGCTAGTGAAGTTGAGTATTTTAAAAATTTTTTCTTAAATCAATACAATGTTAGTTCATTTAATGAGCCATATTTTCTCTTAGAAGGAGGACCTATTCCTAAAAGCATAAACCAAGCAAAAATAATTCCAGAAGTTTTTGATTTCATATCTCAAAAAGATGTTAAACTACTAGATAATTATGGTCAGACTATTATCAAACTATGTGATAAGTGGATTCAGCGCGGTGCCCAAGACACTGACAAATTAAGAAGTCGAAAAGTCGATACGAGCGAAGAAGAAAAGCAATTGGCAATAGTTACTAGAGAATTAGAAGCTGAGAAAGCCCGAAAAATAGAAGCTACGCCTCAAGAATTAGTAAAAAGTGGAAAGTATAAAATTAACGATAAAACTGGCGATCTTTACAACAATCTTAGCGCAACAAAAAATAGCATCGATAGACTAAAAAATTCAATCAATAAAAACGACTTATTTGAAGTTGAAGGTGCTCTAAAAAATTTACGCATAAAATATCAGGATCTAGGGAATACAATTAGCAGATATGAATCCGAAATCGCTCAAATAAGGAAGAATGTACAACGAGAGATAAACGATTTAGAAAAAACCAAGCAACAAAAAATTCGAGAGCTTGAAAGGAAAAAATCTGAGATTGAAAATAAAATTCAAGCGAAACATAGTGAAATTAGCAGCGACCTTACTTCAGCCGAGAGCATAGTTGCAAGAATCAAACAAGAAAAGCAATCTTGTCTTGATAACATCGAAAGAATTAAAGATATTGAAATGACTAACGTTCAAAACTTCTTTAAAACTTATTCTATTGAAATTATGACTAAAGATGTGATCGTAGGTATACCTATGTTTATTTTCTACTTTGTAGATCCAAATACGCGCAGAACTACAGAAAGAGCTCCCGTTTTTCCTATTTTGATAAAAAAAGGGAAAATCCAACGGACAAAAGTAACAGATTCCTTTAGAAATAAATTAAGAGATTTAATGAATAAAGACAACTCGATGATAAATTTAGTCGATAAAGGAGGAGAAACAGGCAATTTGATGGATATTAAAAATCTGGATGCTAAACTCGAAGAATCAATCAACGATTTACGTATTAGGAAAGTTCTAGGTAAAAAAGAAGCTGATAGAGATAAAAACGTAATTAACGATTTAATTTGGTAATTTTACCAATTTTTTTTAAAATAATTTTTACATATTTTTTTCATTATCCTATATAATTCATTTTTTGTCCACAACAATCTGGGATTGGTCGATAACTACACTCTTTTGATTCACAACAACATAGTATATAGTCTTCCTTCATAATCATTGACTGATCGCAGCATAAAGGCACATCTTTTTCATTTCCACAAATCTCGCATCTTAATTTTGGTATTATTTAAATCACCTCTTCTATGAGTTACCAACTTAGTTATATTGTTTTAAGTAGAAAAAAGCTTGTTTTATTTAATATAAATTTATTTCAAATCCCCATTTTAAATAAAAAGCAATTTTTCTTGAATGGTTGTGAATTATTAAAATTGTTGTAATCTTTGAATTTTATTTAAAAATATTCAAAAATTATGTTTCTTACCTATTCTCATTATAGAAATAAATGGAGATGAATTGTGGTAAATCAATTAAATTTAGATAATACAAATAGATTATATGAAGAGGCATTGAAATTAATCCCAGGTGCTATTTTAGGAATTCGACGTCCTTATAACTTTATAGAGGGAGAATATCCTATTTTTTTTGAAACTGCCAAGGGAGGTAAAGTTATTGATGTTGATGGAAATGAATATCTTGATATGTTATGTGCTTATGGACCTATTATTATAGGGCATAGGGAAGAGGAAATCGATAATGCCGTAATAGATCAAATTAAAAATAAGGGATTTTGCATGTCTTTAACCCAGCAAATACAAAACAGATTGGCAAAAAAATTAAAAGATTTAATACCCTGTTGTGAAAAAATGGTATTTGTAAAAACAGGTTCTGATGCTACTACTATTGGTGTTCGCGTTGCTCGGGGTTATACCAAAAGATTAAAAATATTACGGTGTGGATACCATGGTTGGCATTCTTGGTGCGTCGAAGGCAAAGGTGGAATCCCTGAAAAACTCTACGAAGATGTGTATGAATTCGAGTATAACAACCTTGACCATGTTAGTAAGTTGATGCAAAAATATGGTAACGATGTTGCAGCAATCATTATAACCCCTATTAATCACCCAGGTGGTCATGAAGTGGAAATGCCAGAACCAGGATTCTTAGAGGGTGTTCGTGAACTAGCAGATAAATACGATGCACTGTTGATATTTGATGAAATACGTACAGGCTTCAGAGTTAATCTTGGTGGTGCTCAAAAAGAATTAGGTGTGATACCTGATCTTGCCGCATTCGGAAAGGCAATGGCAAATGGTTACCCTATCAGTTTCCTTGCAGGTAAAGAAGAAGTAATGGATATATTAATCGAAGAAGTCTTTTTAAGTTCAACTTTCTTTCCAAATAGTTTTCCACAAGTAGCAGCACTTAAAACTATAGAAATCATGGAGCGGGACAATGTTTTAGATGTCATTCGTGAGAAAGGTGAAAAGTTTGCTAAAAATGTTACCGAGATCATAGATGAAAGTGGCGTTCCGTGTACCTTTTCGGGAAGCCCATGGATGCCTTACATAACATTTGACCCCGATCCAAATCTCTTATATCGAAAACTGAGAGAAGAGTTTTATAAACAATTAATTCGACGGAAAGTGTTCTTACAACCTTATCATCATGGATATATTTGTTATAGGCATACAAATGAAGATTTGGAGAACGCAGTAAATAGGATTGCCGAATCTTTAAATGAATGCAAAAAGTTAATGTAATACTTACTTGGGATTCTTAATGGAGAAATTGATAATAACTGCTGCTATATGCGGAGCTGAAGTAACAAAGAACCAGAATCCGAATGTACCTTATACTATTAGAGAAATAGGGATCGAAGCTGAGAAAGCATTCTTAGCAGGTGCGAGTATTATACATCTGCATGTAAGAGAAGATGATGGCACCCCCACTCAAGATATAAAACGATTCCAAGCTTGTATCGATGAAATAAAAAATAGATGTCCCGATGTTATCGTTCAACCTTCAACTGGAGGTGCTATAGGAATGAGTAATGAAGAGAGACTACAACCTATCTTCATGGAGCCTCCACCCGAAATGGCAACTCTTGATTGTGGTACAATGAATTTTGGTGGCGATGAAATTTTCGTTAATACTGAAAATACTATCATTAATTTTGCTCAAGAAATGAATTCGCGTGGAATTAAACCAGAACTGGAATGCTTTGATAAGGGTATGATCGACATGGCATTACGACTTAATAGCAAAGGATATATCAAAGATCCAATGCATTTTAACTTTGTATTAGGCGTCATCGGAGGTATAGCAGCAACACCTCGAGATTTGGTATTTATGATAAACAGTATTCCGAAAAATTCTACGTTTACCGTGTGTGCTATTGGAAGACATGAATTTCCTATGGTTAATTTATCTATAGTTATGGGTGGCCATGCTAGAGTAGGTTTTGAAGATAACATTTATCTTTCTAAAGGTGTACTAGCTAAGTCTAATAGTGAATTAGTCGAAAAAATAGTTAGGATTTCAAAAGAAATAGGTAGAGACATCGCCTCTCCTTACCAAGCGAGAAAAATTTTAGGTTTAAATTAATCAATACAAATAAAGAAAAATGTTAAGATTATGTATAAAGAATTTGCTGATATTTACGATCTAATTTATTCGTTTAAGGATTACAAAAAAGAAGTTAAAAAAATTAAGAAGTTGATTAAAAAATACAAAAGTTCGGATGGTAGCGAACTTTTAGATGTAGCTTGCGGTACTGGAGAGCATCTAAAATATTTTAAAGATAGTTTTATTTGCACTGGTGTGGATATCAACGAAGGAATACTGAATGTCGCCAAAAATAAAATCAAAGGAGCGACTTTCAAACAAGCTGACATGATAAATTTCGATCTAAACAAAAAATTTGATGTAATTTTATCTTTGTTTAGTTCGATTGGATATGTAAAAACTTATGCTAATTTAGAAAAAACTATTGTAAACTTTGCGAACCATTTAAAACAAGGTGGAATCTTAATAATAGAGCTATGGTTTACGAAATCTACTTACTGGGTGGGTCTCCCGAGCATGACAACTTATGATGGAGACGATATTAAGATTGCCAGATTAAATACATCAAAAATAGAGAAGGATCTATCTGTAATGGAAATGCATTATTTGATAGTAGAGAAAAATAAGGATGTTAAATATTTCGTAGATAAACATGAATTAGGTTTATTTGAGATTGATAAAACTCTCGAATTCATGGAAAGAGCCGGTCTGAAAGTAGAGTTTCTAAAAGATGGCTTAATGAAAGAAAGAGGATTGTATGTTGGGGTTAAAACGTAAAAAATTAGAAAAATAATAATTATATTGAATCTTTACTAAGATCAGATACTATAATAAATAATTTCTAAGGATTAGATGGAGAACTTTACATGGCAAAAGGTAATAAATACGGAACTCATAGAGTCATTGAACCTAAAGGAACGCTTCCTCAACCTGCTTTTAAAATATCCAACGATACGACCATATTCGACAACGAAATATTAATAGATGTCGATTATTTGAATATTGACTCCGCAAGCTTTACTCAACTTAAAGAAGAAGCGGGAGGAGATATAGAAAAAATAAAAGCTAAAATAATGGAAATTGTTCAAGAAAGGGGAAAAATGCAAAACCCCGTTACTGGTTCAGGGGGAATGCTGATGGGGCATGTAGAAAAAATAGGACCAGATCTAACAGGAAAAATCGATTTACACAAAGGAGACAAAATTGCTACGTTAGTTTCTCTTTCTTTAACACCACTTAAGATCGAAAAAATTTTAGATATCAAACCAGATATAGATCGAGTTGAAATTGAAGGTAAAGCCATACTTTTTGAAAGTGGAATTTACGCTAAAATCCCCAAAGATATGGACGATAAATTGGCTTTAGCAGCTCTTGATGTAGCAGGTGCTCCGGCTCAAACAAAAAGAATCGTTAAACCGGGAAACTCTGTTTTAATACTTGGAGCAACTGGAAAATCTGGATTAATGTGCTCTTTTATAGCAAAAAGTATTGTTGGACCAAACGGTAAAGTAATAGGACAAGCTAGAAATGAGAAAAGAGCTGAGTTCCTTAAGGATACAGGTTTTTGTCATGAAGTGATTATTGCTGACATCCTTAAACCGCTGGATGTCTTAGAAAAAACATTTGCTATTAACAATGGAAAAGAAGTTGACATTTCCATTAACTGTCTCAGTATACCTAACACAGAAATGTCAAGTATTTTACCCGTAAAAGATGGCGGGATCGTATATTTCTTTTCTATGGCTACTAGTTTTACTAAAGCCGCATTAGGTGCTGAGGGCGTCGGAAAAGATGTCACGATGATAATTGGAAATGGTTATACCAAAGGACATGCTCAAATAGCTTTAGATGAGTTACGAGAGTCTGAAAAATTACGAAAAATATTTGAAGAAAAATATGTAAAATAAATTGGAATATGAAGATAATTACATAAGTAAAGTGAATTGTTATGAGAGTAAATAGAAGAAAAGAATTATTTAAGGATGTAAGCGACGAAGATTGGAATAATTGGCGCTGGCAATTTAAGAATAGAATAAACAATTTAGAAGACCTTAAACAATACATTCCACTAACTAAAGAGGAGGACGACCCAGAAATCTTAAAAGAATTGCGAATGGCAATTACACCTTATTATTTGTCATTAATCGACCCTCACGATCCTTACGATCCTATAAGAAAACAAGCTATCCCTACTATCCATGAATTACACATATCGTCGAGCGATCTTGTAGATCCTCTTCATGAAGATGTTGATTCGCCAGTTCCAGGTCTAACCCATAGATATCCCGATCGCATATTGTTTTTACTTACTGAAAATTGTTCGATGTATTGCCGACATTGTACTCGCAAGAGATTTGCTGGTCATCACGATAAAGCGCCACCACAAACACAAATCGATAAATGTATTGAATATATACAAGAAACTCCGGCTATAAGAGATGTACTTTTATCTGGAGGTGATGCTTTATTAATTTCTGATAAAAAATTAGAAGATATCCTGGTCAGATTAAAGGAAATTCCTCACGTAGAAATAATACGACTAGGTTCTCGAACACCCGTAGTTATGCCTCAAAGAATTACTCCTGAACTATGTGAAATGATCAAGAAATATCATCCTATTTGGTTTAATACCCATTTTAATCATTCTAATGAAATAACAGAAGATTCTAAAAGAGCGTGTGAAATGTTAGCAGATGCGGGAGTCCCACTTGGAAATCAATCGGTGTTATTGAAAGGCGTAAATGATTGTATTCATGTCATGAAAGAATTAGTCCAAGACCTTGTAAAAATTAGAGTAAGACCTTACTATATTTATCAATGCGATCTCTCTGTTGGCCTTGAGCATTTTAGAACTCGCGTTGCTCAAGGTATTGAAATCATTGAGGGATTAAGGGGGCATACTTCGGGCTTATGCGTTCCCACATTCGTAGTAGATGCTCCAGGGGGTGGAGGTAAGATCCCTGTTATGCCAGATTATACAATCTCTCAGGGAAATAAACGGGTTGTATTAAGAAATTTTGAGGGTGTTATTACAACATACGAAGAACCAGATGAATATATTCCGGGCTGTCATTGCGAAGATGTTGAACAGCAGATTGGAGTTTCTTCATTATTAAGTGGCCAAAAAATAACAATTGAGCCAGATGATTTAGAAAGAAATAAGAGGAAAAGGAAATTAAGTAAATAAAATTTTATGGAAAGTCTAAAATAATTTTTTTTGGTTTTTCAACAAGGTAATTTTTTCTTGAATGCTTTGGAATTGATTGGATTCACATCTTTTAACCATATCTTTCCATATTACCCTAAATTGATAAAAATATTCAGAAATTTCAAGTGGATCTCCAAATAATACGTGATATGTTTCAGCAATTTCAATTTTTAAATAAAGTGGTAAAAGTTCAAAAACTTTAATGTCATAATTATGAGGAATTTTCTCTAACAAGGACAACCAAATTTTAAAATTAGCTTTTTTATCTTTAGTTTTTGTAATTATGGCTACATCTAAATCGGATCGACTTGAGATAAAATTACCAGAAATGAAACTACCATAGAGAATTGTCCAATAATCATTGCAAATTTCTAAATCTTTTTTAATCTTAATTAGAGAATTCGATTTTTTTATTTATTATCACTTCCACTTTTTTTGCTAAAATCATTAAAGTATTTACTACTTCGTTTTTATTTTGGAGCACTAAATCTTCTTCTATCTTATTGTATTTATGTGCAAGAACATTCCTCAAACCGTTCCATTGATGGAGATTCTTTATGAGATTTGGTGAAAATATAGAAAGTTCATCCAACGCGTCCAAATTAGAATAATCATCTTTAACGGTTATACCTAAATCTTTACATAACATAGCAACAACATCCATTGTAGCATCAATTGATATCTGAAGACGATAAAAGAGAGCATCTAGAAAAAAATAATTTTCATTAATTTTTTCGGGTAAATTAGTAATCTTATCTATGATAAACTCTAATTTTCTTTTATAATAATCCTTGCGATTCATTATGTTAATTTTTACATTTCACTCTTTTAATATTTTCTATTTTCATCATAAGGGGTTATTTTTAATACCTCATCTTTCTTAAATTCCTCTAACTATTTATAAATTTAGATACTCTCAATTTTTATTAGGATAACACAACACGGGTTGTGTTAAGAAATTTTAAGCAATATCTTTAGTATTCAAATTTTAATTTTTAAAGCAATATTCCATATTTAATTTTCAAACATTACTCAAATTCTTAATCTTGATTCTAAGGTACCAACTATTTGTTTTTGTTAATTTGGAATATGCTCCTATGGATAAAACAAAACCCGTGAAACGCTATGAGGAAGAAGAAATCTCAGAAATTACTCAGAAAAAGTTAAAATAGCAATAGGGAATCTTCAATGATGTAATTTTAATTAAAAAATCTTATATTTTAAATTTTTTTTAAAAATTAAAATAACATACCCTCTTTTAATAATTTGAAGCACAAATGTTGTCTGCCAACGAGGACTTTCCTACTCTTTTAATCAACGCCGTAAAGAAGTATAAAGTCATATCAATTATTGGTTTGTCTAAAAATGTGAGCAAAACTACCACATTAAATCACATAATTAATTTATTAAGGGATAAGCATACAATTGGAGTCACTTCCATTGGTCGAGATGGAGAACCTTACGATGCGATTACAGAACTTCCAAAACCTAAAATTATAGTTGAAAAAGAAACAATCTTTGCTACAGCAGAAGATTCTTTAAAGAATAGCGATATAGCGTCCGAACTTATTAAAGGCACTGATTTCACTACGCCACTTGGAATTATCAATATATATAAAGCATTAACTAAAGGATATGTTGAATTAGCAGGTCCTTCAATGAATAAACAATTAAAAGACTTATGTAATGAAATGCTAAAAACTAGATGTGATGTGATTTTTATTGATGGTGCATTTGATAGGAGATCATTCGCAACTCCCCTTATTTCTGATGCCACAATATTATCCACGGGAGCATCTGTATCCAGAAACATGGAGAGGGTTGTCGATCTAACTTCCCATATTTATGATTTATTTAACTTAAAGATAATTAAAGACGATAAAATCAGGAAAATCAGCAAAGATATCTTACTCACTGCTCAGGTAGGAATTATAAATAATGATTATTCGTCTAATAAATTAGAAGAATCTACGGCTTTAGGTTCGTCTAAAGTAATTTTTGACCAATTAACAAAAGACGCTAAATATCTAGTAATAAAAGGAGCGATAACCGATAATATTTTAAATGAATATGTAAACAATAAAAAAATAAAGGATATGACTGTAATCGCCACAGATCCTACTAAATTGTTTGTTAGCAAGCAAATATTCTATAAATTTATCAAAAAAGGGGGATGCTTAAAGGTGTTAGATCGTATAAATTTAATAGCAATTACGGTTAATCATACTTCACCACTAGGGTATGAATTTAAAAATAACCAGTTCATGAGGTTATTACAAGAGAGAATTGATATTCCTATATTCAATCTTGGTCCTTGTGACAACTTATAATTTAAACTATAGATTATTAAACTTATCTTTAGAGATGAAACTCACATGAATAAATTAAATTTAGATTTTTCATTAGTAGAAGGTGCGAGGAAAATAGCGAGTAATATAGCAGATGATACTCAAAAGTTCATTGATAAACACACCACTACTTCAATTGAAAGAACTATCTGTCGATTATTAGGGATTGATGGAACTGACGAATTTGGAGTTCCTCTACCCAATGTTGTAGTTGATCATATCATAAAAACAGGACAAATAAATAAGGGTGTTGCATTGTACCTAGGGAATGCGATTATACACAAAAATTTATCACCTCAAAATATCGCAGAAAAAATCAGCCAAGGTCAATTAATCATCACAGATTTTCCAAGGGGGAGCTTATCTGAGATAAAAGAAGCATTAACATCGATAATACAGAAGAATATAGATATAATTAGACGAAACAAACAAAAAAGAGAAGAATTAATTAAGAAATACGGAGAAAAAGTTGAACCTCTAATTTATATAATTGTTGCCACAGGGAACATTTTTGAAGATATAATCCAAGCTCAAGCGGCTGCAAGACAAGGTGCTGATGTCATAGCCGTTATACGCTCTACGGGACAAAGTCTATTAGATTATGTCCCTTATGGTAGCACAACTGAAGGATTTGGAGGGACATATGCAACACAAGAAAACTTTCATCTCATGAGGTCAGCTTTAGATAAGGTCAGTGAGGAAGAAGGTAGATATATTAGACTTACTAACTATTGTTCAGGACTTTGTATGCCAGAAATTGCTGCCATGGGAGCATTTGAAAGAGTAGATATGATGTTAAATGACGCATTATATGGGATTTTATTTAGGGACATAAACATGCAAAGAACGATAATTGATCAATATTTTTCAAGGATGATAAATGCATATGCTGGAGTGATCATCAATACGGGGGAGGACAATTATCTTACTACTGATGATGCTTATGATGCAGCTCATACAGTGCTAGCATCACAATTCATTAATGAACAATTTGCGAAATTAGCGGGGTTAAAAGAAGAACAAATGGGTTTAGGTCATGCGTTTGAAATGAACCCTGACTTAGAAAATGGATTCGTTTATGAACTTGCACAAGCGCAAATGGCACGAGAAATATTTCCAAATGCTAGTTTGAAATACATGCCCCCGACAAAATATATGACGGGAAACATTTTTAAAGGGCAGGTTCAAGATGCTTTATTCAATATCATTACAATTCTTACAAATCAGAGAATTCACTTACTCGGAATGTTAACGGAAGCAATTCACACTCCATTCATGTCAGATCGGGCTTTATCTATTGAAAATGCACGTTATATTTTTAAAAATATGAAAGATTTAGGAAACGAGATCATGTTTAAAGAAGGAGGGATAATGCAACAACGTGCAAACGAAGTAGTAAATAAAACCCTTGATCTTCTGACTAAGATTGAAAAGGAAGGACTATTTAAGACCATTGAGAAAGGGATTTTTGCTGGGATCAAAAGACCGATTGATGGGGGGAAGGGATTGGATGGAGTAATTCATAAAGATAAAGAATATTTTAATCCGTTCTTGGAATACATGTCAATAGAATTAAACTTGGGAGGCGAAAAATAAATGGGCGGAGGACATTATTCTACTGAAAAGGAAGAGTTCGATAAGAATTTAGATCTAACTCGAATAAAACCTTATGGAGATACAATGAATGACGGAAAAGTCCAAGTTAGTTTTACTCTTCCTGTAAATGATGGAGAAAAAGCTACTTTCGCTGCATTAGAAATAGCTAAGAAGATGGGATTAGAAAACCCTTCAGTTGTTTATCATGTATCGCTAGATAAGGACTTTACATATTTTGTGCTATATGGGAGCTTTAAACATAATATTAACTATACAGAAATAGAAGTGGAATCCATAGATATTGAAGCACTGACTATGGAAGAAATTAATGACTATATAAAAACAAATATAAAACGAAAATTGCTTGTTATTGGCGCTACGACTGGAACAGACGCGCACACTGTAGGGATCGATGCAATTATGAACATGAAGGGATTTGCAGGTCACTATGGCCTAGAGCGATATGAAATGATTGAAGCATATAATTTTGGAAGCCAAGTAACAAACGAAGAATTCGTTAAAAAAGCAATCGATTTAAAAGCTGATGTATTACTGGTGTCTCAAACTGTTACTCAGAAAGATATCCATGTGAGAAATTTAACCAATCTAGTCGATCTACTGGAAGCCGAAGAGATAAGAGATAAAATCGTTTTAGTCTGTGGTGGTCCAAGAATTTCGAATGAGCTTGCGAAAGAATTAGGATTTGACGCTGGATTTGGCCCAAATACATTTGCTGAAACTGTAGCAACTTATTTCATCAAAGAAATTTATAATCGAAAATCTAAATGAGATACAAACAATATGCCTCGATCAAGCGCTTATTCTGATGATGATTGGAAAAAAGTTACACCTCATAATCCCCCTGTATATGATAAAAAGGCTTATAATTTGATTTACGATCATCATTCTCACACGTACTTCAGTGATGGAGCACTTACAATTAAGCAAAATGTTGAATGGCATATTGCTATGGGTTTCAACGCATTAACTATAACTGATCATAACAATATGCGGCATTTAGAAAAAATTAATAAAGTTAAGGAAGAATACATAGAAAAAGGTATTCTTATAACTAGTGGCATCGAATGGACAACTACGAGGATTCATTTAAATTTCTTAGGTGTCTCAAAGTGGGATGCAAGAGTATCTTATAAACCTAAAGATGAAAAAATTATTGACGCAATTAACAAGGTTCACGATCAAGGGGGCTTAGTTGTCTGTAATCATATTCCATGGAGTGTAAACGAAGCTAAATATAAAAATCATCCTAGCCGAGAAACCTTATTGGAATGGGGAGTTGATTATATTGAGATTGTTAACGATGATTCTCAACCGGAAAATGTTTTTGATCAAGAATCCTACGATTTTTGTTTAGAATATATGGGGGAAATTGGAATGCTTACTGGTACAGATATGCATAAACCAGATGGATTATTAGGTGGGGGTGTTCATGGCTGGACGTTATTAAACCTTAAAGAATTTACCGAAGAAGCGTTATTAGAAGAATTAAGAAAGAAAGAAACTAAGATTCTTTATTCTGAAAAACCCTATTTAGATCTAGGTATTCATAAATAAATAAATAAATAAATGTATAATAAAAGTTTTTTTTTATGGTGCAAAATAAATGTCTAAAAATATAATTATTCAAACTAAAAATTTAACAAAATATTATGGTAAATCTCGTGGAATTGAGAATTTAACATTTGAAGTTAAAAAAGGTGAGATTTTTGGGTTGCTCGGACCCAATGGAGCTGGGAAAACCACCACAATTAGGGTCTTACTTGACTTCATTCGACGGACTTCGGGAGAAGCTCAAGTATTTGGATTGGATGTGAAGCAACATAGCACCGAAATTCGACGGAGAACAGCATATTTACCTGGTGAATTGGGATTTTATGAAGACAAAACGGTGCGAAAAAACCTTCAATTCCTTTTAAAGATGTATAACAAACCTGTACCCAATAGAAAGATTGAGGAGTTGGCAGAGCGTATTGACTTAACTTTAGACAGGAAAGTGAAAGAACTTAGCAAAGGGAACAAGCAAAAGATCGGAATTGTCCTTACTTTTGCACCAGAAACTGAGCTATTAATAGTTGATGAGCCAACCGCGGGTTTAGATCCTTTTATTACGGCCGAATATTACAAAATTCTTTACGAACAGCAAAAAGATTTTGGCACGACGGTTCTTTTAAGCTCTCATTTACTCGGGGAAGTCGAAAAGGTTGCCCATCGCGTTGGTATTATTCGAGAAGGAACGATTGTGGAATCAGATTCCGTTCAAAGTTTGAAAAAACTCGCCTTAAAAGAAATTACGATCGAATTTCCCACCGCTTTGGAGCTTCAAAAATTTAACTCTAAAATCCCAACCGGAATTGTTGATAACTTAAGAATAAGCGAGACGAGCGTTTCTCTTACAGTTTCTCGCGAAAATCTAACCGAAATCATAAATGTTCTAGGACAGGTCGGAAAGGTAAGTGATTTAGAGATTCAAAGTCCCGACCTCGAGGATATTTTTATGAAATATTACGAAACAAGTTCGAGCAGCGCTGCTTCTTTAGAAAAGGACAATATTAAAGCTGAGGGGTTGATGGATTAGATGGGTCAATTCCTAACAATAGTGAAAGAATATTTAAAAGACAAAAAATGGGCGACCATTCTTCTTGGGGGAATTACAGGATTGTTTGGGGTTCTTACAATATATATTTTAAGCGAACTCGATCTGGAAGCCATGAGCTCTATTATAGCTATGTTCCCAGAAGATATATTTGATTTTTTTGGGGGATTGGTTGCCATGACGAATCCTTATGGTTGGATTACCTTGGAGTTATTAGGCTTTATTTGGTTGTACGCGGGGATATATTTGGTTTTTTCTGCCAGTTCGCTTCTATCGCAAGATATCGAAGAAAAAACCATCGAATTATTCTTATCAAAACCAATAACTCGAACCAAGTTTTTGGGTAGCAAAATTGTTTCGCTATATGTGTTTATAACAATTATGATGGCTTTAGCGTTTCTTATCCTCTCTGGAGGGATCGCAACTTCTCAGGTGTTCATAGACGAGGGCCTTTATTGGGACCGCGTGTGGGGGACTTATGTTACAGTTGTCTTGTTTTTAAGTGCTTTATCTATGATTGCCTTTTTCGGCTCGACAATTTTCCTTAATTCCAAGAAAGCAATGGTAATAGGCATAGTCGCGCTCTTTTTGATGTTTTTTATCGATGGTTTTTATATTTACATGGAAGCGATCGAAAACTTGAAGTATTTTACGGTGTTCTTTTATTACAATCCCCTCGATTATCTCGTACACGCGGATTTAGATTTATATATTCGTGACATAATCGTGTTGACATCGATAAATGCCGCGCTTGTAATCGGAAGCCTCATAGTTTTCAACAAAAAAGACATTCCAAATTAACATTCTTTTTTTTTTCAAATAAGAGATCGTGCTATCAATGTCAATATCGTAAAGTTTAGCAAAAAATTTGATTAATGTAGTTATGTCTAAAAAGACTCAGCAACTTTCTTGATGTCCTTATCAGATCCACGAAAAGATGGACAAGCGGTAGGCAATTAGATTAGGCTAATTTTTAACTTGTTCGTAATAGTGATATAAATTTTATAGATATTAGAGTAATTTTAAAAAGGTAGATTTTATTATTTTGATATTATCCATAATATAAAATTTGATTTTACATGTCTGATATAACTGAAATGATTTTTAAATTAGCCGTTTTAGGTAATTCTGCTGTTGGAAAAACAGCACTAATTAATCAATATATTCATCAGAAGTTTGAACAAGATTATCATCCTTCTTTGGGAGTTAATATTGTTATAAAAGAGATGAATGTTGAGGAAAAAAATGCCCATGTTAAAATGATACTCTGGGATATAGCAGGCCAAGATAAATATGATTTATCGCGAAAAGCGTTTTTTCAAGGTTGCGCTGGAGCCTTATTTGTGTATGATGTAACTCGACCAATTACCTTTAAGGACGTAAAATCCAAATGGCTGAAAGATTTAAAAGAGTTTGGAAATAGGAAAGCTGATTATCTCTTGATTGGCAATAAAAATGATTTAACAGAGGAAAAAATGGTTTCAACCCAAGACGGTGAAAAATTAGCTAATAAAATGAAAGCCAGCGAATTTATCGAGACGAGTGCTAAATATGGGGATAATGTTGAAAAAGCATTTAAAACTCTTGTTCTTAGCATAATCTCTAGTAGGGCAAAAAAAAAGCTTAATTTATAAAATTTTGTTATTTCTCCCAAGATCTCATAACAACATGAGTATTAGATTCAATAATTCCTTCTATTAAATCAATTTTTTTAGCAAAAATACTGTACAACTCTTCGGACGAATCCACTACAATTTCAATTAACACGTCGTAATCGCCAGTTAAAGACATTACGCGTTTGATTTGAGGAATCTCTTTTAATTCGTCAATTACCCTTTCTATTACGCTCATTCCTAATTTACATAAAGTTATTGCCTTTATTGTCATAATTTCAAACCATATAATCTATATTTCTAATTTATTTATTTCATTTACAAAAAGAATTTTGACATTTTTAACTTCTTCTAACTTTTTTATTTGTTTATTTACTAAATAATAAAAATCTTTTATGGAACTGCTCTTAACATTTAGTAAGAGGTCGTGCGTTCCTGCTAACGTGTCTACGCTCACTACTCCTTGAAATTTCAATAATTTCATTGGTAATTTCTTTAAACTTCCAATTTCGTTGTCTAAAAGAATATACGCATTAACAATGTTTTTCAATTCGTGAGCGTACCGGAATAAAATTGAAACGATTAATAAAAAGAATACTATTAATAAATATTCTAACGGGAAATACTCGCCAACAAAAATTATACCAAAAATCAAAGCACCTATTGGTTCTATTAGAGTTAAGATGCTATTCCATTGGCTATAGGTCAAATTATAAGGTTTCCAATATACGCTCGTAAGAAATACAAGCAGAAATGGAAGTATTGTAGAAAAAATTATCAAAAAGATTATGTCCCCTCGCATTAGGATATTAAACATATTCGGGAATTCACCGTAGAATTTAACGGTTTCAGTAGTTAAATCAGAAATTGGAAAAATGAGTTGAAAAATCAAAAGAAACGGAAACATGAATATTACACCTATTAAGAATGTACTTGATATTTTTATAAGGAGACGGATAATCTTATAGTATTGATTTTTATTAGCGATTTTTAGCTCACGTTTCGAATAAATATCTCTATTTATAGATATTTGAAAAAATACGAGACTTAACGTGAAGAATGTAATATATATCAACCCCATCAACGAAAATTCGGTTTCATGCAAAGCAGCTTCTTGACTCTTTACGTTTATTATGATACCTATTGAAACAACTAACAACAAGAGATAAAGTATTTTGAATATATCCAGTTTCTCTGATTTGATTCCGTGTTCGTAAAGAGCTACAAGGATAATACTAACTTGAAATCCGATCATTGCTAAAGCAATAGTTTCTGTAACTTTTAAAGCCATAAAATACCAGATAAGTTGCAATATAATGCCAAAAAACCCCATTATAGCGAAATAATAGATGTTCCTTAACCTAAAAAACCTTCTATTCTTATGAGTATAAATAATTTTAAGAACTTCAAATGGAATTTTTTTATTTGAAGTGAATCTATTGTTTACAAATATCAATAAAATCGCAAGAAGAAACAGAATAACTCCTGATAATAAAAATCTTAGAAAAATAACCATTAAAACAGAAACTTCGTTGAACAAACCTAATGCTATAACAGGAATAAAACTCCATAGCAAATTTGCTACGATGAGATTGATAATGATTTTATTCTGCATAATAATTATTACTTTAAGTTGTTTAAATCAAGGTTTTCGATTACGATATATAAAATCATGATCATTTGAATAGTTTTCCTTAAAAAACACATTGATATTTGGTTCAATTATCCCACAGCTTTCCCAAAAGATTTGCTGAACTAAAATTAATAAATTTTAATTTATGGATAAATTTAGATATCAATAATTATTTGATATTCTTAATTATTGATTTTTATAAGAGTATGGTTTAGAATAATGAGTTGGAGGGAAATAAGGCCAATTGCAATATGTTTATTCTATTATAATAATAAATTTCTTGTTTTTGAAGGATTTGACAAAGTTAAGAATGAATTTTTTTATAGACCTTTAGGTGGAGCTATAGAATTTGGTGAATATGGAGAACAGGCGTTGAAAAGAGAAATTAAGGAGGAAATTCAAGCTGAAGTTATCGATATTAATTTTTTAACATTATTTGAAAATATTTTTGTTTTTGAAGAAAACATAGGTCATGAGATAGTATTAGTCTATGATGGAGTCTTTGTTGATAAGTCATTATATAAAAAAAATCTTATAGGAGTAGAGGATGATGAGAATCAAACTAAATTTAATGCTTATTGGAAAAGTCTAGATGAAATAAAACAAGAAAACCGTCCCTTATATCCTGATGGATTATATAAATTTATTAAAAAAAGCCTTATCCATCATTAACTGAGAAACCCATTATTTTCCCAAGTGGTTCAAAACTAAAAATTCAAAAATTTTAATGTATAGGTAAATTTAGATATATATTAAAAACATTATAAAAAAAGAAAAGTGAAACTACATGCCAAGTTCAAAAGATTATATGGAAATGGATGATAAATACTGCGCTCAGAATTATCACCCGATTCCCGTCGTTATTTCAAAAGCAGAGGGTGTATGGGTTTACGACCCTGAAGGAAATAAATATATTGATTGTTTATCTGCCTATTCGTCCCAAAATACGGGGCATTGTCACCCCGAAATTATAAAAGCTTTAAAAGAACAAGCAGATAAGGTTACTTTAACATCTCGCGCGTTCTATAACGATATGATGGGTCCCTTTTTAAAAAAATTATGCGAAGTTGTTGGACCACATATCAACGATCCAAACAATTCTGGAATAATGGCGCTTCCAATGAACACTGGAACTGAAGCGGTTTCTTCCGGTCTAAAAGTTGCGAGAGCTTGGGGTTATATTAAAAAGAAAATTCCTAAAAACGAAGCTAAAATTATTGTCTGTCGGGATAATTTTCATGGAAGATCAATTACAATAGCAGGTTTTAGTACTGATATTGAAGCCGTTAGATATTACGGTAATTTTGGACCTTACACTCCTGGTTTCGTAATTATTCCGTATGGAGATGCTGAAGAGTTAGAGAATACAATTTTAGAAATCGGCCCTGAAAAAGTAGCGGCATTCCTATTTGAGCCAATTCAAGGAGAAGCTGGCGTAAAAGTCCCTCCTGAAGGATACTTAAAAAAGGTTAGAGAGATCTGTACAAAGTACAATGTTCTGATGATCGCTGACGAGATTCAGACAGGTTTTGGAAGAACTGGGGAGTTTTTTGGATGTGACCACGAAAATGTGAAGCCTGACGCGATGTTACTTGGAAAGGCGCTTGGAGGAGGTGTTTATCCCGTTTCCGCAGTAGTCACTACTAAAGATATAGTTGGTCCTGATGTTATTAAGCCTGGAACGCATGGAAGCACATTTGGAGGAAACCCTTTAGCTAGTGCGGTTGCTATGAAATCGTTAGAGATTCATATTGACGACCATTTAGCTCAAAGAGCCAAAGAATTTGGAGGTTATTTTCTAGAAGGACTTAGAAATATCGCAAAAAAGAAAACTATAGTTCCAATAAAAGATGTTAGAGGTAAAGGTCTATTAATAGCGATTGAATTTGAATCAGATGCGAGGCACATAGTCGAAATGTTTAAAGATAACGGAGTGTTAGCCAAACATACTCATTCTACAATTATTCGATTTGCCCCACCTCTAATTATAACTAAAGACCAAATCGATTGGGCTTTAAAAATTATCGAAAATGTGCTGGTAGCGTAAAAAGTTAAAATCCTATTTAATATGATAATGATAAAAAAAAAATTTATAGATTATTTTAATCCTTTATTTGCAGTTTAAATCCTTAGAATTGTCCAAGATTCAGCAACATTTTTAATATCTCTATAATTGAACAATACTGGTTTATACGACCATGTATCATATAATTTTAGCTGATCATATGCATGTGGGCTTACCTGAATTTCTCCATCTACAAAGTGGATAAATCCACTCTGTCCTGGAGGAATGACATTTACTACATGTGGAGATGGATTTCTGAACCCCTTATAACCTCTTCTTTTTGACATTTCTGCCACATGATTATAAGTTCCACGGTTCATAGCATGCATTACTGCTGTAGGTAATGCTCCTAACGAATTTAAAAAGATTAAGCGAACAGGAGTTAACCACGTTGAGATATCATCAGTACCATAATAAGCTTCTAATTCAACAAGAGCTTCTTTTAAAACACGGACAATCACAGTATCTTTATCTTCCCCATTAAGATAATCTCTACTAAGAGTAAGTTTTGATTGTTCCCCATCAAAAACATGAAGTAATGTACTTGAGCTAGCTCTCACACCAGGAGCTAAATCATCATCAAAAACTTCATTATCAATCATTTGGAACCAAGCATCAAAGATTGTCAGACCTGGATCGTCATAAGTAGCATAAGAATTAGGATATTTTGGATCTAATTCGTCATTATAATGATGATCCCAAGCTTCAAGAGCTTCAATAACTTCATTAGGAATACTAGAATCGTCTTTAGCGGCGTTTATAAGGAAATCAAGAAAATACATTCCATTTCCATGATTATAACCCGTATTACGGTTAATATCTTTCATATCGTTAAAAGAGATTTTTCCTCCAGTAGCTAATTGGTGTTGAATCCATGAGACACCGTGAACTTCTCCCCAATCCGCTTCACGATAAGGCCAATCTGCAATAGGTTTATTATTCCAATTTGCCAGAAAACCTTGTGTAGGATTGACACATTTAGGTGTATCTTTAAAAGTTGTCAAACCAACCCATTCTTCTTTTCCAGTACCCCATAGTGGAAATCTATCATCAATTTTTCTACCGTTTAATCCAAGTTCGGGTTTAATTGGATAATAACCCATATGCCAATATGCTATATTACCTTTCTTATCGGCCCAAAGGAAATTATGACTCAATTCAACTCGTTTACTAGCCTCTTGTGCGTCGTAAAGATTTTTAGATTGTTGAAATAATGACCAACCTTCTTCAGCGGCTAATTCATTTTTAAAGAAAGGGACTTTCATACTATAGCATAGATGATTATCTAAATCCCACCCTATAATGGGTCCATGAATTGTCCGATAGATATCCCTTTCCTCGTACCATAATTTTTTATAACCATATATTCTTTCGGTTCTTTTTTCCATATCGACCCATTTGCCATTAAACAAGTATTGATAAGGATTATCAGGATTTAGAACTTCGATATAAGTATCTACAAGATCTGATGAACCCGTAGTAGATGTCCAAGCACCATAATCACTAACACCAATTAAGATTGTTGGGGCATGAGGCATCATCATTCCAACAGCATTAATTCCTGCACCATGCAGCCCAATTTCAAGGACAATTTGAGGTGTTGAATGACCCATTTGAGGTCCTCCTACTTGCATTGCGCTTCTTGAACTTGATTTTTCGGGAGTGACCATCCAAGCGTTGCTTCCAAATTTTGTTGGCATACCTAACGATTCTAATAATTCTGTTTGACCCATCCTAACTTCTTCGTACATTTGAAACACATCGCCAATATTAGCTGGTAAGTCCGGTTTACTGCCTTTAGTTAAATAACTAGGATAATTACATCCTGAATCAGGAATTGTTGTTGGAGCACCAGGATCAACTTGAGGGTAGATATCATTAAATATTTCCCATCCGTCCTCATCTCCATGTATAGATTCAAGTGCCATGTATCGAGCGGCGAAATTTAATTCTCCCCCCCCAGTTGCACCAAATCTCCAAGCCATCATTACAACTATTACTGTACAATCCTCTATAGTGAACAGCTCTAGAGGTAAACCATCTGGCGTTATTATCTCGGGTAAATATTCAATAGGCATAAGAGATGTATCACCATTGCTGTATGCTTCCAATGCTTCAGCAATGTAAAGATTTATTCCATCAACGTAAGCTAACATCATTTCTTTGAGTTTTTTCTCTGGAAATGATGGCTCCCAGTTATCGAATATTTCACGTAATTCTTCTCTGCTGTATCCAAGGCTTCTAGTTTCATAATCTGATTGTATACTTGCAAGACCTAATTCCGCTAAGTTCCCAAAAGAACTTCTTCTGTACATATCTGCTTGCCAGAGTCTATCCTGAGCCATAGCATATCCTGCACCAAATGCCAATCCCTCCTTAGTTTTTGCGAACACATGAGGTACTCCATAATTATCTCTCACAATTGTAACGACATTTCTTTTCCTACCATGCCCAGATGAACTTGCAGTACTATTTGGTATTAACATAACTAAGATCATAACTGAAATAAGCCCAATTATTAGTTTTCTCTTCATTTTCTTTTCACATTTTAACAATTATTATTAAGATTTATAATTAGATTTCACTTACAATTATGTTAATCAACTATTTAAACTTTTTTGTCAAATTAAAAATCAAAAAACCACTTTAAAAAACCGAAAATTTAACATAAAAATAAATTAATGGCTTAGATTATGATGCTAAATTCCTACAAAAATTAAGATTCACTAATATAGAAATGAGTTCCTGCCTTTTCGTCTAACGCATCTTTAATTTTTTCTATTGAAGTTATAATGGCTTGTTCTCCACCAGATTCTAAGAAATTTATTACTGCTTGTATTTTAGGACCCATGCTTCCCGGAGGAAAATGTCCTTGTTTCATGTATTCTTTTGCATCTGCGGTTGAAACTCTATCGAGGTATTTATAATCAATTCTTCCGTAATTTAACGCCACTTTTTCTACATCTGTAGCAATTATTAAAATATCTGCGTTTACTTGTTCACCTAACTTTGCGCTTGCGAGATCTTTATCGATAACGGCTTCAACACCTTGAAAGCGATTTCCTTCTTGAATAACAGGAACGCCCCCACCACCGCAAGATATGACAATAAAATTCTCCTGAATTAACTTCTTAATTTCCCGTGATTGGACTATTCTTATAGGTTTTGGTGAGGGAACTACGCGCCGCCATCCTTTTGCCGTTTTTACATATCCTGGTTGCTTTCTTTTGTAAACTGGTCCAATTGGTTTGGTGGGGTGCTTAAACGCTCGATCATTACGATCAACTTCAACATAAGTTAAAACAGTGAGAAAATATTTATCAAGGTCAATCCCTAAATGCATAAGTTCTTCATCAAGGGTGGATTCAATTAAAAATCCAATTTGCCCTTGTGTTTCGGCAACTAGTATCTGTAAAGGCATTTTTGTAATCTCATCTGACGCTTCTTGTTGCAAGAGAAGCGCACCAACTTGAGGTCCATTGCCATGGGTAATTACAATATTATATTCATTCGACAATTCTGCAATTTGTTTTATAGGAGCCCGTAAGTTATTAATCATCTGTTCGGGGGTTCCTCTCTCTCCAGATTTAATGAGGGCATTTCCCCCGAGAGCAACAATTAATGTTTTCAAACAAAAACCTCTAATAGTAGGATAATTAACAAAATTGAAAAAATAATAATAGTTAACTTGTTATTTAAAGTTTCCCCCGTAGGAAGAGTATAATTGCTTTTTGACCGTGCAATCTATTTTCTGCTTGATCAAATACAATTGATTGGGGGCCATCAATAACTTCAGTGGTTTGTTCGTAACCTCGCATTGCAGGTAGACAGTTCATAAAAACAGCGTCTGGTTTCGCAGCTTTCATTATTTTTAAGGACACTTGATATGGCATGAAAATTTTCTTTCGTTCCTCCTCTTTTTCAACTGGAATGCCGTAGGACATCCAAGAATCGGTATAAATTACATCAGAATTTTTTGCAGCCTCAAAAGCGTTATGAACGATGTTCACTGCTGCTCCAGTCTCTTTTGAAATTTGAGATACTTCGTCAAGAACTACTTGTTCAGGCGTAAATTCTGCGCCCTTAGGACAAGCAACATCTAATTTTAGACCAAAAATAGCAGCTATTCGCATTAAATCGTAGGTAACATTGTTATAGGCGTCTCCAAAGTAAGCTATTTTTAAATCTCCCAGTCTACCTTTCTTTTCTTTTATGGTTAAGAAATCCCCAATCATTTGACAAGGATGCGCGAAATCGTCAAGCATATTGATTATAGGAACATCAGCATATTTGGCTAAATCCCAAATGTCTTGTCTCTTAAACACTCTTGCTGCTATTAAGTTAACGAATCTAGAGGCTGTCTTTGCGGTATCATGAATATTTTCTTTCTTGCCAAGAGGAGAATCCTTTATTGAATAGAAAATCGCATGACCACCTAATTGTTGCATTCCCGCTTCAAAAGATATTCTAGTTCTTAGCGATGGTTTTTCAAATATCATCAAAAGCGTTTCTCCTTTTAAGGTAGTGTCAAATTTATCGGGATTTTTCTTAATTTCAATCGCTTTATTTATAATATTCTCGCATTCTGCTTTAGAAAAGTCAGAAATTTTTGTTAAATGTCGTATCATTTTAATGACCAATTTTTCTTTACTATTTCTTTGTTTGTTTATTTATTAAATTTATTAGTTTAACTTGATTTATAGGATTATTTCTTTTAATCTTTACTTTAAATCTTCTACTTTATAAAAATCTCGTCCGTACACGAGTTCATTTAAAATTTCTTTATCTTTTTGATTTAACTTATCTGTTAGTAAGTGACTTAATAATTCGGCAAGGCCAGGCCCCAGCATAAATCCCTGGCCGCATAACCCTACAGCATTAATATATCCTTCAATATTGTTAACTTTGCCGATAATTGGATTACCATCAGGTGACATAGGGTATAAACCGCGCCATGTTCTCCTAATTTTTATGTTTTTTAATCGAGGTAATAAACTAACCATACGTTTTGAGATTTGAGGTAAGTATGAACTTGTTTCGCGTCGATCTAAGCCGGGAATATTAGGTTCAGGAGTTAAACAAAAGATAATCTTACCTTCTTTGTTTTGATAAAAATAGTAATTTTTTGAGTTTCCAAACTTTGTATCTATGGCAGGTTTAATATCAATTACCATCGTAGAGAAAAATTTCTTAACTGGCTCCGTGATCCCTGCTTCATGGCTTTCAGGAATGACGGGTAAATTAATACCAATCATATTTCCAATTTTTTTAGCGTGACCGCCTGCTGCGTTAATTACATAATGTGTTTTATATTCAGCTTTAGTAGTTTTAACTCCTGAAACGGCTTTATCTTTCGTAATAATGTCAGTAACTTCTTCATTAAACTTATACTCAGCTCCTAATTCTTTAGATTTACGATAGAATGAATGAAGAGATAATAACGGAGAAGCATTTCCATCTTCAGGACTATAAGTGCCTCCTAATAAATTCTTACTGTTAATCCCGGGTATAAGTTCTTTTACTTTTTCTCTATCTATGTAATTTATGTTTAACCCGTATTCTTTTTGTTGTCGAACTGTATCCTTTAGCATTTTTTCGTGTTCTTCGGTAAAAGCTAAAAAGGAATATCCTCCTTGTTCCCACCAGATGTCATCACCATGTAAATCCTTCCAAGTAGAAAAGACTTCAATAGATCTTTGACACAACCATATCTTACTTTTGAGCGAATGTGTAGCTCTGATCCCTCCAATAGCGTGCTTATTATCTCCTTGGGCAACGGAAGAAAAGGAATCTAAAACGAGTGTTTTAAGGCCTTTTTCTGCAGTAGCTAAGGCCGTTGGAACTCCAACACTTCCTGCCCCTATGATAATGACATCGTATTCTACCAGGATTATTTACCTCCTTTCTTTACTTTTACTCTAGCAAAAGCACTCATAGGAACTTCTATAAATAATGGCCTACTTGTGCCAGGAATGACTTCTTCTAGTAAGACGCCTTCTTCACGAAAAATCTGATTAATTAATGGCGTACAAGTCTTCCCGCCGCAGGCACCCATTCCAACTTTAGTCAAAGCTTTTAATTCGTTAAAATCTTTAATTCCATATCGAATCCATTTTCGAATTTCTCCCACAGATACGCGTTCACACCTACAAACTATAACATCATCGTCAGTATAGGATTTTTGATATATCTCTAGAGGTTGATCATACGCAGTTTTTTGAAGTTTGATAGCAACGGCAATTTTTGCTAATCCTGCAGGAATTTTGACAGTAATTAATAGAGTTTTTGGAAATTCTTTAAGAAATCTTGAGCGTTTAACTTCAAATTCTCCTAATTCTCGGTCATCGCTTACGACGATAACTTTTTGTCCAGCACTTATTTTTTCAGAAGTTAATTCGAGAGGAAATGTAACTGATGGGTATTCCTTGTCTTTTCGATAGTCAACTAGCGTCACTGCTAATCCCGGGCATACAGCTACGCACTGCCCGCAACCTATACAGTCCTCTTCGCCTTTAAAAAATGGTAGTTGTGTGATTAAGTTGTCTACGGTCTCAATTTGTCCTTGAGGGCATACAGATGTGCAGGGATTACATGGAATTTCTTGATTGCAATGAAAGAGAGGAAAAATGCCATCTTCTTTTTCAAATATTTTTGATTCACTGGGAGCTGGAGGTTTTGCCTTCATAATGTTTGCAAATTTTTCCAATTCATCGATATTTTCTTCGACTTCGATTCCCATTTCTTTTAACATTTTTAGGGCTTCAATTCTTCCAGTAAAAATCGCAGCTGACGCTTCAGCAATTTCTTGAGCGTCTCCAGCAACCCTAACTTTCATATTGAACTGTTTTGCTTTATCATAAAATTCATTAACGGGATTTAACCCTACCGCAATTAAAATAGTATCGCAAGGAAATGTTCTTTCAGTTCCGGGAATAAGGTTAAATTTATCGTCTAATTTGCCAATTGTTATTGATTCTACTTTGTTTTGGCCGTTTGCAGAAACAATTGTATGATTGGTATAAATGGGAACTCCTAACCTTCTAAGTTTATCTTCGTGAACTCTATAACCGCCACATAGAGATAGAGCTTCGATCAAACCAACAACATCTATCTTTGCTTGGATAGCGTGATATCCCGCAATTAATCCAACATTTCCGCCGCCAACTATAAAAACTTTATCGGCAGCTTTAACGAGATCGCGGTTAACCAAAGTTTGAAACGCACCCGCACCGTATACTCCTGGAAGGGTATTTCCTGGAAAAACTAACATTTTCTCTCTTGCTCCAGTTGCAATTAACAGATAATTCGGCCTAACTAATATGTATTCTTCATTATTCTTCAAAACACCAACTAAATTGTCGCTAAATACAGCTACAACCGTGCTATTGAGCCAAACTTTTACTGAGTTCAATGAACATACAATGTCACCAAGAATCTCTGCTATATCAATACCGCGCTTACCAGCATATACATCTTCTTGGGAACCAAAAAATTTGTGCGTTTGAAGTACTAGTTTGCCGCCAAGTCTATTTTTATCGTCAATTAGTACGACATCTATTTCACGCTCTCCAAAAAGTTTTGTAGCCGATAATCCAGCTGGACCCGCTCCAATAACAAGAACTTCTGTGTTAATAATATCGATATCACCAACTTCTACGGCTCCATCTACAAGAGGTAGTTCTGGCAAGCCATTACAACTTTTTATCTCCATTCCATCTGTTAGAAGTGTCATACACGCTTTCACTGGAATGTCATCGGCGATTACATTACACTGAGAACATTGTCCATTAGCACAAAACATTCCCTGAGGACTGGAATCTTTTACGTGATGACCAAAAATTTTAATTTTATTAAGAAATAAAGCAGAAGATATAACCATTCCCTCAAATCCGGTTAAAACTTTCCCGTCAAATTTGAAATTTATTTTCTTTCTTTCGGTAATTTTCAGGATGGGATGTTTGGTTATGTTTTCCATTTAGGATCATTTTAAATATTTATTATTATTGATAAGGAGCTATAACATCAATTACTTCGTCAAAGTCAATTCCCAATTTTCGTACCATTTCTATCGTAGGACAACCATTTTTGTTCCAACCTCGTTCTATATAGACCGCGTCTTGAAGTTTTACATACTGTTCTTCACGATGCTTACGAAGTATTTTAATTTTTTCTTCGGTTGATTTACCATTAACTTTAAACCCTAACTCTTTAAGCTGTGTATCGTACCTCTCAGCGCGACTTTCGTATTCAA
>JAUWZT010000126.1 GCA_030615145.1 Promethearchaeota archaeon
ATATGCAGGCCCTATATTTAAAAAATATCTTGCTTATTTTGGTTTTTTCATTGATGTTTGTTTCATTCTTCTTATAATAACTCTAGCTCCGTTAATAGAATGGATTGTAACAATTTCTATAATAATATGGATTTTAATAACAGCAATTCACTTAATCGTATTCAAATTTTTTAATATTCCTGGTGTTTATTTTAGAAAAACTAAGTATCCGGAGGCCCTAAAGTTATTTGAAGATGCCATTCAAATTTTAAATAATTTAAATTTAAATGATGAACCAATAACAGAGACTCTAAAAGAAAATATAGAATTTCTTAAAAGTAAAATAGAAAATAATGAATGAATTTTAAGTTATAGGAGTATATAACATAAAAATAAGTTAAATAAGGTTTAGAAAAATCTAAGAAAAAAAAAAATTATTTTACTTCTATCTTTTTCTTTTCTTTCTTTTCTACTGTATTCTCTACGGACATAGCCTTCATTTTTTTCCTCATATTCATTCTTTTGTTCTCCCTTAATTTCTAAAGTTCCATCATGAATGAAATGCATATTCTTAAACGCAAATTAGACGATATACTAATAAAGATAGTTTAAAAATAAGTTTTTATGAAATATAAATAATAATTTTAAAGCAAGTTTATTTCTTAACTTCTCTTTTTCCGTCTCTAACGCTTCTAATCATGTTAAGAAGAATAATTACTATTCAATAGTTTTAAAAGTATTATTTAATGACTCCTAGCCCCACCCTAGATTTTGTTTTTAGTTGTTTATAGAAAAAAGACCAAAAATCTTTTTTTTAAACAATCTTCCCTTTGATACTTTGTAACCTAACTCAAATTTAAGCTTTATTCCCCCGAATTGAGGACTTTGTTACCAAATTATTGCTAACATTAAAAATGAGGTTCAGATTTTCGTTTTCATAAAATTTGTTTTCTTTTAAATATAAAAAGTGATTTTCAATAACCAAAAATTTATATAGGTTTTCTTGCTTCTATTTTTTACTGATTTGACAATAAGATAAAAAAAAATATTTAATATTCATAAAATAACGAGTGGTGTATGGCTCGATATCTAATTTAACAATTAAAACTTATTATAATATTAATATGACTCCACAGAAAAGTTCTGCCAAAAATCCTAGTTCAAATAAAAATAGTTTTAACTTAAGTAATTTATCTATGCGAGAGTTTGAAGCCTTTCTGATTCTTTTAAGGCACGAAGGAGAAGAATTAAGTGTTTTGAAAAAATTTATCGATTTGAGTTTTAATTACACAAGCAGGACAAAAGCTTATGATTACATCAATAACTTATGTAAAACAATATATGAGAAGAAAACCACAATAGAGGGAAAACAAGAAGAAGAACCAAAAATAAGAAGAAAGCCTTTTGCTTATAAGAAGAAAACCACAGTAGCGGGAAAACAAGTAATAAGAATCTATGTAAAACCTAAAATCCGGAAAGAATACGAAAAATTTATATTACCTACGATTGGAAGTATAGAAGAATCGCTGAAAGATGTTTTCGAAGAATACATAGATGACCTTAAAGATGTAGAGAAAATGCGCGAGAAATTTCGAGCATACACAGAAAATGTTATATTATCAATTAATAATTTATTAGTTGAGCATGCAACAATTTTAAATAGTAAACTATTCCAAAAAAAACTACATGACACGATTTGGAAATATTTTAGGGCTGAAATGCTGAAACTGCAAATGTTTAATATTTAATTTAAAGATGGGTAAAAATTGTTACTTCAGAGCGCTTTAACAGAAAGAATAATTATAGTTTGTATATCTCAGATATGGCCAATTATATATTATTCTTTTTTTGCGTATAAATTATTAAAACGCGCAAAAAATCGTTCAACAGCCACTCTTAGTTCCCTTTTTATTTTTAATGCACTTGCTTTATTCCTTGCTCTTGTTTCAATTATTCTTGCAAATACCCCTTTTGCATATCTCTGCTATATAATTGCTTTTTATAGTTTTATATTCGCTCATAGTTTTATAGTAATTTTTAGTTGGCTTATCGTAAATCTTGACGAGAAAATATCTTACAAAAAGTATTACTTAGCGATTTTAATTTATGGAATCATCTCAACTTATGTCTTCTGGATAGGAATATTTTTAGAAGGGATTAGATACGATTCTGGCACAGGGTGGGTACCTGTTTTTAGCTGGTTATTTCTTTTTATCAATTGGAGCTACATAACAATCTTTTTAATCGTTCCCGAGATAATTTTAGCGGTAAAGCTGATAAATATATTTGAAGGTGTGCCACTAAAGCGAAGAATTAAATTGTTTATTCTTAGCATATTTTTAGAATTTGCTATTGTACTTCTCATAATTTTATATAATACTTGGATAAACAATGCTGTTTTCAAGGTAATTTATTTATTTGTAGTGCCACCCTTTAGTATGTTAGCAGCTTATTTTATTTACAAGAGCTTTGGAAAAGGATTGGAATAATTTAATTTGAATAATTTAAACATTCAAAGTTCTATTTTTTACTCTTTTACTTGACAAAATTCTCAATAAATAGTTTAAAAGGTGACTCCTAGCCCCGGGACCTAATAATAAGGTCATAAACTAAATAGGGAGAGAAGGGTGAAACGAAGTGTGCGTTCAAACACACTACCAAAAGACAAAAATCCAGGGTGGGGCAGGAGTCTTTTTTAGGTGTTGTAATCACATTTTTAAATTTTAGTTTATATTTCTGTCGATTTTTCTCTTATTCTCCCTTTAGCTGTAATTATTATTACCACAAACTCTAATAAACTTTTGGGTTATTGAAATTGAAGATTAATTTGAAATTTTTTTTATGTATAATATCAAGGTTTTTGAAGAACATTTAAAGCAATTTCTGTTGAAATTTTTGCCTCCTCGACAGTAACCATTCCAATTGTCGAGCAACATATATTATGCTTAGAGAGATATTCAAAAGCTTTAAGTGGCTCTAATTTACCTGCTGCTAAAGTTTTCATTCCTATAAAATAATGGTCTTTATGACTATTTACAATATCTTCTAACTTTTTTTGTTCTCCCATGAACATTCCTCGAGCGTTAAAGGGAATTAGAAAGGCTTTAACGTAAGGAATGTGTTCGAAAGCGTGCTCTAAAGTAGAAATGGGGTTATGGGCGGCAATTCCAGGAATTATTCCCCTTGATTTAATATCGTCTAATATTTTTATTAATTTATCATCTTTGTTATCCGAAATCATTCCGTGCGCGAAAATCAACTTAGCATCAAGCTTTGCAAGTTCTTCAATTAAAGGATCGGGTCCAGGAAAAGTAGAGCCTGTTATTATAAAATCGTCGTGAGTTTCTGCCATTATTCTGGCAGCTTCACTAACTTTACCCGCGGGTATTAATTCTATACCACGCCCTCCAGCTTCATAGCACGCTTCTAATATCTCTAATACCGCTTCAGTGTTATGCAAAAATCTTTTGCGATAAATTCGGGCGTTTTTTCCAAATTGCGGAGCCCCTAAAAAAGGTGAAGTCCCTGTCGAAACTAATGGGATTTGTTGACCTTCTATTTCGTAAAATATAATATATCCACTCTAATTTGTTAGTTTTAAGAAAAATTTATCAAATAATTTTAATGAATAATAAAAAATTTAAAAAGGTGTACATCCAAATTAAATTAAATTAAATTAATTAAAGAAAAGTGTATAAAAATGACAGACCCAAATGCTATAAAAAATAATCCCTTTAAGGATTTAGGTGAAATTCCCGAGAAGAAATACCACGATGGATACACGGTTGATTCAACATATATAACAGTAAGAGATGGGGTTAAAATTGCTGCTACAATTTGCCTTCCTAAGGGACTTTCTCCTGATGAAAAAATCCCTACATTATTAACTCAAACGAGATATTGGAGAGCGATGGAATTGAGAATTCCATTTAGATGGCTTTTTGATAGTATGATAACAAACGCTCCAAACCCAGAAATTGTTACTAGTCGAGGTTATGCTCTCATTTATACCGATGTTAGAGGGACTGGGGCATCATTTGGTACAAGAATAATACCATTTTCCGAAGAGGAAATAAAAGATGGCTCTGATATAGTTGATTGGATTATAACTCAACCTTGGTCGGATGGAAATGTAGTTTCTAAGGGAATTTCATACTTAGCAACTACGGCAGAATTATTTTCTGGAAATAATCATCGAGCAATAAAAGCAGTTATGCCAGGACATGGATATTGGGACCCATATACTGACGTAGCTTTTCCAGGAGGATGTCATGACTATGCTTTTATGCAGATGTGGTCATTTTTAGGGAAAAATTTAGATTTAAACAGCCCTAAAGTTTTTTCGCAAATAATGCCAGAAGTCTGGTTATTTGTTAAAGGCGTAAAACCGGTAAGCTCTGATACGGATCTAAAATTATTAAAAGATGCTATAAATCAACATAAATCTAATCAATACGTATATGAACATACGATAAAAATGGATTTTCGCAATGATAAGCTTCCTGACGGCACTGTTTTTGGCGATATTAGTATATTTGCTCGAAAAGAAAAAATTGAACGTTCGAAAGTTCCAATCTTGGCCTGGTGCTCATGGTATGATTCAGGGTATGGAGACGCAATAATTCATCGATTTATGAACTTAAGCAATCCCACGATCGCTATTTTAGGTGATTGGACTCATGGAGCTGGATTACCAGCAAACCAATTTTATCCTGAAAGAACCATAGTAACTCCAAAACCACGGGATAGAATTAACGCTTGGATCAATTTCTTCGATAAATGCGTATATGGCAATGGAATACAAGGAAAAATAATATATTATTATACCTTAGTGGAAGAAGAATGGAAGAAGTCCGAAGTTTGGCCCCCCAAAGGACACTCTTATCAAAAATGGTACTTTTCAGATAATTATTCTTTGACGAGAGAAGTCCCAGCGACTGATGATGGAGCTGATAAATGCAAAATTAATTTCCGGGCCACAACTGGACGAAATAATAGGTGGTGGGCACTATTAGGTTTACCTATAACATACTACGATAGAAATAAAATTGATGAGAAACTCCTATGTTATACAAGCCAACCATTCGGATTTGATACAGAAATCACGGGGCAAATAATTTTGTGCCTATATATGGCGTCGACACACGAGGATGGCGCAATCTTTGCCTATTTCGAAGATGTAGATGAAAATGGGAATGTTACTTACATAACTGATGGAGAATTTAGATTGATTCATAGAAAAATTTTATCTACAGAACCGCCATATAAAATGTTAACCCCGTACCATAGCTATAACAAAGAAGACGCAGCTCCACTTGTTCCCGGAGAGATAACAGAAGTTAAGTTTGGATTACACGCAACTTCAGTTCTTATTAAAAAAGGACACAGAATTAAAATTGCTATTGCTGGAGCAGATAAAGACACATTTGTACGTTATCCTAAAGAAGGTAGACCAACAATTACTATCTCTCGAAATAAAGAATTTCCATCTTATATTAAACTTCCAATTATAATAAAGGAGTAAATTAACTCATTAAATAGGTGATAGAAAAAATGGAAGAAATTTTACCAAGTTTAAAAAGTATGTTAAAAGATGCGACTGTTATAAAGTCAGATGCAACTAGATTTGAAATAACTATAACAGTACTTAAAAAAATTAACGGTAATGTGGCAGATCCTGACGAAATTTTAGTTATGCTAAAAATGTTTGGTGGGTTAAAGGAAGATGTCCCCATGGAAATAGATATCAACAATGAAACGCAGATTATCGAACTAAAATTTCAAACTGAAGAAGACTTTAAAAAAATCCAAAAAATTATGGATACTATCTGGGATGATGCGGTAGATATGCTCGAACAAGCCTCACAAGGCGATTTTAGTCGTATTAAAAATATTCCTAATATTGACGATTAATTTTAACTTCTTTTTTTTTTAATTCACTTTTGTTTTTGTATGTTTTTGTTTTAACAAAGAGAAGAAGCCGGATAAATCGATATTTCCCCCGCTAATTATAAGCCCAATTTTTTCACCTTTTATTAACGACGGTTCTATATCACCGTACAATAATCCTGCTAAGGGAACTGCTCCCGAAGGTTCTACAACTAATTTCATGCGCTCCCAGTAGAATTTCATAGCATCAATTATTTGTTCTTCGGTAATCGTAATAATATCGTCGACGAACTCTTGGATTATAGGAAATGTTTTTTCCCCCACTGAAGTTCTCAATCCATCAGCAATAGTATTTGGGTTTTCTACGGGTACCCTCTTTCCTAATTGAAACGACCTAAATGTATCGTCAGCGTTTTTAGGTTCTATACCAATGACTTTAATTTTCGGATTCAACCCTTTAGCTGCTATAGAGCATCCACTAATTAGCCCACCACCACCAACAGGGACAAGTAATAAGTCTAAAGTTCTATAATTGCTGATGAATTCATAAGCAGTAGTTCCTGCACCAAAAATCACGTTATAGTCGTCGAAAGGATGTACCAATCTATAATCATATTGTTCTACTAATTCCTTTGCCATTTTGGCTCGATCACTGGGATTATTTCCGCATAAAACGACTTCAGCTCCATAACCTCGTGTAGCAGCTATTTTAGACGGTGTCGCATTATTGGGCATGACAATTGTAGCTTTAATGTGTAAAATTTTAGCTACTAAAGCAACCGCTTGAGCAAAGTTCCCTGACGAGTGAGCAATAATTCCCGTCTCCCTTTCTCGCGAAGGTATGTGACTTATACCATTCCAAGCCCCCCTGAATTTAAACGAACCTGTTCGTTGAAAATTTTCACATTTTACTATTACTCGTTTTGCACCTGTCAACGAATCTAAAGTTCTACTAGTCATCTCTGGCGTTCGATTTACAACATAGGACACTATTTTTTCGGCATGTTTTATGTTTTTAAATATTTTAATCAACCTCTTAATCGTCGTTTATAAGTTTATTGTTCAATTTAGAGCGTTTATTAGTTTTTATTTGTTAGTAATAATAAATGTGTGTAATCTTAAAAAAAAATACTTAAAATTTGAATGTTTGAAGTTAAGTATAAGTTTAAATAATAAAAAAAATAACACAATACCTATGCCATTTGTAGAACTTGATAAAGGTTATAAAATTTTCTATCTAGATAAAGGTAAAGGGAAGAACTTAATTTTTATTCACGGCTTTTTAGGTTCTTCTTGGTTATACCAAGCCCAGATTGATCACTTCTCTAGTTAATACCGCACAATAGCAATTGTTCATTTAGGTCACGGTAAAAGCGACAAACCTGAATCTGAATCGTATGAATTATCAGATTTAACGCAATATTTAGAGGAAACGCTTTCAAAAATAATTGGTGACGAGAAAATAATCCTAGTTGGACATTCAATGGGTGGGATGATAAGCTTAATTTACGCTACAAATCCTAAATTAGCGAAAAGGTTAGAAGGGTTAATTTTGATGGCTACTGCCCCTAAATTAAATAATCCTGGTTTAGTGCAATATGTTAAAGATTTGAAATCGGGCGAGATGTCCCTTAAGGATAGGGAAACGATAGAAACAATTTTTATAGGTCTCTGTTTTCAACGAAAAGCTCGGAAAGAACAAACAGAATTAATAAAGGAATTTGTTGATTTAACGCTCCTAAACGAGGAATATGTTGGTCTTCGAACGATGGAATCAATAGTTAATAACTTTGATGTTGAAGATAAGCTACAAAACATAAGCGTTCCAACTCTAATTCTTACTGGCGATAAAGATTTATTTATTCTTCCCGAAGAATCGAAGATAATGAATGAAAAGATTCCCAACTCTAATTTAGTAATTCTTACTCCGAAAATCGGTCACATGATTCAATATGAAGCCAATGAAGATTATACAAAAGCAATTGAAGACTTCTTAAAAACCCTCTAAAAAATATAAACCAACTCTTTTTTTTTGCTAATTTATAATGGAAAAATGAAATGTACTAAAAATGGATCATATTCAAATATTGATACTTAAACTGACGAGCTTTGAAAATTAGTAGTTTCAAAATAAATAAAGGGAAGAGAAGATTAATATTATGACATTCATATAAAGATATAATTTTAAAAGAAAAAAAAATTTAATTATGAAAATAAGCAAAAATTCAAAATTTGTATTCCTAATTTTGTTATTTAGTTTCTCTCTATGCATGATTGATATGCTTGGAATCGTAAATTGGGATGCTACCGCTAGAGATGAGCATGAACCTCACGATGATTGGCATACTACCGATATGGACACCTATATAAGCGAACAGTCAAACAGTTCCAATTACGGAAATTCGGGTGATTTAAAAATAGGAAACTCGATTACCGGTCAATATATTTCTTATCTCTATTTTAGTTTTTCCCCTTATGATACTACCGGCGCAAATAAAGTAGAGTTAATAATATATGTAACTTCTATTACTCAAGAGATGTTATTAGAGGTTTTCGTAGCAAATTCCGAAGCTTGGAATGAAAGCTCTATTAATTGGAATAATGCACCAAATTATACTAATTCTATAGTTCAAAAAAGCGTAGGTTCAACTGAATTTGTTAATATCGATGTATCTTCTGCATTTATAGGGTCCCAAATACCACAGATTACTTTTGTTATAATTTCAGATACTCCTAGTAGTATTATTTTTAGATCAAAGGAAAACGATGACACTAGGATGGAAGATGAATTCCCACATATTATATTTATCAGAAATATAACGGTTCCTGGTTTTGATATCTTAATAACTACATTATTACTAGGCACTGTTATAATCTTAGTAGGTATTAAGCTTAAAACGAATAGGAAAATAAAAGTGGTAAGTTGATTGCAATACTTTTTTTTTTTTCTTTTATTTTTCTAATATAGTTGTATTATTTATGGCGAATCTATCCAAAGCATTTTCGTCTAATTTTACACCCCATCCAGGACCCTCAGGAACTTCTGCCATTCCATTATTATAATCTATAGGCTTTAAAATTAGGTCATCTTCTAACATTTCTTGTCCAAATAATTCTGTCGCGTAATCAATAAACGGGAATTTAGCTGTTGCAAAGTGGATATGCATCGCTGAGGCAATTCCTAACGGTTGGTTATGTAAAACAACGCCTAAACCACGCATTTTTGCGTAATCCAAGGCTTTTAGGGCTTTAGTTACTCCTCCTGGACGATCAGAGTTTAACCCTAAAACTCTTACTGCTTTTAATTCGACTAGCGTAATTAAATCTTTTAACGAAAAAAATCCCTCGTGAGACATTAAAGGGACATTAACTCTACTTTGAACATAAGCCATTCCTAAATAGTCCGATGCATTCACTGGTTCTTCGACAAAGTCAATTCCGTAAGGCTCAATAGCTTTAATAGCTCGAACGGCCATTGAAGGACTATAAGCTTGATTGTAATCTACACGTAAATTAATTTTATTTCCAAAAATTTTTCTTATTGCTTGCAAGATTTTTACGTCGTCTTCAACGCTTTTTCCGAGCTTTAGTCGAAAATTTCTAAATCCTTTTTTGTAATATGTTCTTACTAGTCCTTTCATTAACATTGGGTCTCCTAAAGGTATAAGCGCTGCTAAAGGAATCTTGTCTACGAACTGTCCCCCCATGTAATAGCACGCAGGTAAATCAGTTATTTGACCCATTAAATCGTAGCAAGCCATATCAATCATTCCTTTAGCTGCTTCGTTACGCGCCAGGTTTACATCCATCCGATGATTTATCTTTTCGATATTGAATGGATTTTCACCTAAAATATACTTCGCTAAACAATTTTTTATTGCATCAATAATCTGGTTGGGCGATACGCCAGTCTCAGGTAACCAAAGAAATGCTTCTCCTAAACCTATATTTCCAAGTTTACTAATGAGTTTACAAACTACGAAATCTCCCCCAAGCCATGCCTCTTCTGCAGCAATCGCCATTCCTAAATTCCCTTCCCCTTCGCCCATTGCCTTTATAACATAGTCTTTAAATGGTACGTGTAAAGGAGTTAATTCAATGCTAGTTATTTCATCTTTTATAGTCATATTAAATCAAACAGTTTTATATTGGTAATATATTAAAAATAAAAAAAAAATTAAATTAATAATTTATTGATTTTAGAACGGACCATCTAAGCTCATAAAAACGCCGGGGTGATCAGCAGCAGTTCCTCCAGTGTATGTGATTGAAGAAACTAATGTATTAAGCTCCCCAGATACGAAGATATGATCTATTCTACCATCTGGAAGTCTAGTCTCCCAACTTTCTGGTACATTGCCAATTGTCTTTGTAGGGGCAACTTCCCAACAATCGTATAATTGTGCCACTGTTATATTATATTGTTCGGTACCAAGTTCAAAGTTAAAATCTCCCATTAATATTACATTGCTCAAACCGTTAGTTACTGATAAAATATTTTCTTGTTGGATAATTTGAGAACGATCTTCTGCAGGGTCCTCGTAATTTCCAAGGTGTGTAATGAAAATATTGAATGTTGTGCCTCCAACAATAATTTGAGCCCATATAGTCGCTGTTTG
>JAUWZT010000079.1 GCA_030615145.1 Promethearchaeota archaeon
CAAAATATTCTTGAATGTCTTCCACGAATTCTTTTGTAAGGCGATTTAGTTGAAATTCAAACATTCCAATTGCTAAAGCAGCATTTGCATAATATTTTATAATTTCCTTTCCTTCCTTATTAGCTCCATAATTAATTACACCTTTAGAATACATCTCATCTAATTTTTCTTCAAGTTCGGAGATTGTTATACCACTTTTTTTGATTCTTTTATAAATTCTTCTAAGTGGTTCGGGTGTAAAATTCAATTTTAATGCGATTTTAGCCTGTTCTGGGGTGAAGAGATGCTTCAAAATTTTAATTTCAATACCAGATTCTGTAGCTGGATAACCAACCGGCATCTTATCAAGATGTTTCTGTAATTCTCTATAAAAATCTAATCTTTCTTGTGCCATACTATATCCCTATATTTATTAATTTAAAAAGTTGATAATTGAGTTTTATAAGACGGTGATAATTGAATTTAAATACATCAAATAACATGTTCGAATTTAGTTTTATAAGCATCTTACAATTATTAAGATTATAAAAAAAATGTGGAAATTAAAAAGTGAAAAATATGAGTGAAACTAACCAAAATAAAGAACACACCGAAATTTTAAATTTAGAAAGTTTACTTGATTATCAAGAGGGTTCTGTTGTGAGCAGAATGTTAGTTAATAAAAAGGTAGGCTCAGTAACTTTATTCTCTTTCGATAAGGATCAAGGTTTAAGTGAACATACTGCTCCATTTGATGCGCTAGTATATGTATTTAATGGAAAAGCGGAAATTATAATTTCTAAAAAGTCTTACATTTTAAATTCTGGGCAGATGATCAATATGCCCGCTAACGAACCGCACGCTCTCAAAGCTCTTGAACGATTTAAAATGATGCTAATCATGGTTAAAGCGTAATTTCTAAACTTACGCTCTTTTATTTAATTTTTAAATTATAACGAAATATTTTAATTCTTAAGCATAATTTAATATTACATCTATAAGCCTAAAAACATTAAACCCGAGATTAAAATAAAATGACTAAAAATAAAATTAAACTTGGATCATATCTATACCCCATGCCAGTTGTAGTCGTAGGAGCAAATGTAGAGGGAAAGCCAAACTTTATGCCAATTGCTTGGGTTAGTATTGTAGAACATAAACCACCCATGATATCTATTTCTGCTAATCAGGATCATTACACTAATATAGGTATAAGGAAAAACAAAACATTTAGTGTCAATACACCTTCTGAAGATATAATATTACCAACTGATTATTGTGGAATAAAATCTGGTAAAAAAGTAGACAAATCTGATGTATTTGAAGTTTTTTATGGAGAATTAAAAACCGCGCCTATGATTAAGGATGCACCGTTAAATCTAGAATGTAAAGTTGTCCAGATCGTAGAAACTGGAAAAGGACACGATATTTTTCTTGGAGAAATCATCCAAGCTTACGCCGAAGAAAAATTCTTAACAAATGGAATTCCCGACATCACTAAAATGAAACCTGTGTTTTTTTCTGTAAGTGATCTTAACTATTGGAAAATCGGTGAACCTATAGGGAAAGCTTGGAGCATAGGACGAGATTACAAAAAGGAATAAAACAAATTAAGGCTTGCTTAATTTTTTAAAAAAACTCTCTTTTTTCTTGTTCAAGAAAATTTAGCTCGATTAAAAGATCCATCTCAGCATTCAACCAGCATAATTCATCGTAAGTACTTGATGAATTAAACACTTCCTCTGCCTTCTTCTTAATCTCCTCAAGCGAGGGCATCCCAAGATTTATTTTTTGAATAGTTTCTGCTAAAAGCCAGCATAAATCATTGTATGAGTATTTCTTCAAAGAAAGATAATAAGCCGCTTCTCTAATTTGAGATTCAAGACCAATTTCCTCCTCAATTTCTTCATCAATATCCTCTTCAACTACTTCTTCAATTTCTAGCGTCTCCAGTATTATTACTGGTTCATCTGGTTTGTCTACTGGTTCTTCAATTTCTAATGGGTAATATTCTTTTAATTGTGTTAACCATGCGGTTATCCTTGTTCCAACTTCATCTTCCTTTTCTTCTTGAATTTCTACTTCGAACACGGGTTTTGGAGATTCACTAGGTTCTGTTAATATTAATTCGGGTCTACGTTCGATATCTTCACCTGGAATTAAACCCTTTTTTAATTCGTCCATCATAGATAGAAATGAACCGTATTCTCTATTTTGTTTCATTATCAGTATTTTACAACTACCTCCTCGGTCTTTATCAAATCTTCTAGCCCATGCTGCCGTTATTTCTTTTTTGAATTGAGGAACATCAAGCCCTACCCAGATGAATATTGTATTTTTCTTATCATCATCAATAAGATACACATTCTGGTTATTATCAAATTCCAACTTATCTAATTCGATTAAATCGCCTTTTTCATTAATTTTGTAAAATTTCATTTAACTATCACTATTCCCCACATTGACAAATACATTATAAAAATAGATTCAATTAAAGTTTAAAAATCTTTATTTAATATGTTATTGCATCAACTCGATCAGACATATTTATGGATTAATACTTATTAATCAGTTAATATATAAAATTTTCTTCAAATCTAAATGAATTATTAATATACTCCATTTCCCAAAAACACTTAGTTAGGTGAACATCGGATTAAAAAAATAGAATTATTTTCTAAAAGTGGAAAATCGCGAGGCTTTTACGACGTAGCAAATCAGCTTAACGATTTGACAGGCAAAGAATGGGTATTTTCAACTAAGTCTGTGATTCCAAAAGGATTTCCTCCTAGCTTTCAACTTAAGCTTAGAAATAAGCACGGTGGGCAAAAACCCCCAGAATTATGTGAAATGATTATTAAAACGTTTACAAAAGAAAAAGAACTAGTATTAGACCCTTTTTGTGGCGTTGGAGGGACGTTATTTGGCTGTTCTTTGAGCAAACGGAGTGGTATTGGCGTTGAAATAAATAAGGAATGGATTGATATTTATTATAAAGTGTGCGATTTAGAAGCGAGTGAGCCTCAAAAAGTGATTCATGGAGATTCACGTGAAGTGCTTCAAAATTTAATCGAAGTAAGTAGTGAAAGATTTGATTTTATCTTAACAGATGTCCCTTATTGGAAGATGGACATCGTTGAGAAATCGAAGGGAGTGTACAAAAAAGTAGGGGAAGAGTCAAAAGGTGTGTATTCAGATAAATCGAAATTATCTAGGTTTAGCGATGGTTCCGAACATATTAAGCGAACAAAAGAAGAATGGGAGTTGTTGATCAAAGAAGTTTTTACTAAATGTTTTTCTCTTTTAAAGCCAGGACGATATTGTGCTGTATTTATCGGAAATATGTACAATAATGGTCAATACTTTCTTTTAAACGCCGATATCGCACGAATATTAAGCCAGATTGGTTTTGTTTTAAAAGGAGAAATCGTGTGGTACGATGTAAATAAAAAACTACATCTCTATGGAATTAATTATTCGTGGATTCCCAGTATTTCTCACCAATTTATTTTGGTTTTCAGGAAAGAAAGGATTATAAAGCTGACTAAAGAGGAAAAAGAAAAAATTCAGAATGATAATATTAAAATGATAAAAGCTAAGCAATCATCTCCATTATGAATTAAAACTTTAATTCATTTTTTAACGCTAACAAACATCCAAGCGAGAAATGTTTTAACCTTAGGAATTTGGAAACTAGTTTGAGAAATGAGCTGAAAAATCTCATTATACGCAAAACTGGATTGAATTGATCCCAAAGGTTCATGTACTTGTCTTAAAGCTTTTGGAGCAACGACTTTAGTTACAAATGTTAAAAAACTATAAAAAAATCTGCGTGAATCACGTCGAAAATCAAAGATTAATAAAGTACCGTCTCTTTTTAAAACACGATGTATCTCATTAAATCCTTTTAAGGGATTCACCCAATGATGAAGTGAAAAAGTACTTATGATAAAATCAATTGATTCATTTGAAAAAGGTAATTTTTCAACATTTCCAATTTTAAATTCAATCTTTTTACCCAAACTTCTATCAAGTGCTCGCTTTTTTGCAAATTCAAGAATTTCAGAGGCAATATCAATCCCAATTAAAATAAGATCTGGAAAACTCTCTGCAATTTGAATTATCAAATTTCCAGAACCACATCCAATGTCAACTAACGTCCCTTTTGGGTTAAAATCCTTCAGTTTAGATAATACTTTTTTTCGTAACAATCTAAATGGAAGAATGTCTGTCATTTTTTCATATGCTTTAGCAACCTCAGGACTATCAAGACCCTCAATATTGGGTTTTCGTGGACTTTTTTTTCGAGGAAATCCAAAAATAATAATTAAAATTACAACAATTCCAATAATTGCGAAAAATATACACAAGAAACTCATAATTTCAAGTAGAATGTTTTGTAATTAGCAAAATATTTAGAAAATTAATATAATTAATAAGTATAAAAAGAAATATGCTTAAATAAATCTATTTTTATGTTTTGATTTATAATACATCATAAAACAATTTAAATACCTATAATGCTATAAAAGTGTAAATACGCTATATTAAAATGCTTTGATTGACATGAAGTTTACGAGCAATGTAAAATGTCCTTTTTGCGAACATCTAAACGAAGTTAAAATACCTGATAAAATGTGAATTGTACGCTTGGAATGTCAAAACTGTAAGAAAATTATTACTGGGCACGAAAACCCTCACGGTTGAACCTGAGTACTTTGTACTTACGGTGACGTTCCTTGATTATTGGTTCAAGAACAAGAAGGTTTAACTTAAAAAATATTTAAAAATGATCTATGAGATCGGTAAAAAAACGCTAGTTATCGATTGAGACGAGAAAGCTCTCTCGAATATTTTTAAAAACAATTTACTATTAGTATCCTTGTAATCCTCTGGAGAGTGAATCTTGAACTTTCCTAGTTTTATATTAAAAATTGGTCTATAGAAAATTTTTTATTAGGCGTGACTAATTTTGTTATATAAACATAAAATTTAACTACAAAACTTAGGTTAATAAAAAATGGGCCATAGCCATGAACATAGGTTAGGAATAGAAGCTCCACATTCTCATCTAATACAAGCACTCTCTCCGGTGATTTTTACTATAGTTTTGATATTAGATTCATCAGTTTTCAAATTTTCAGTTGTTCTAAATGATTTTGTACCTTGGATAGTTAGACTTATCTTGTTTATTATTGTAATCGTTGTGGCATTCGCATTCATTCGCGCTTCACATAATATTTTATTTCGACGACCTGAAAATAAAGACGAACTTATAACTGATGGAATTCTTGGGCACGTAAGAAACCCGATGTATTTCGGCGTTCTATTGATTTATCTCGCATTTATTTTCTTATCGATTTCTCTGATTTCTATCGCGCTTTGGATCGTAATTATTGTAATTTACGATAAACTAGCTACTTTTGAAGAGAAACAACTTGAAAAACTATTTGGAGAGAAATATTTAGCATACAAGAAAAAAACACCGAAATGGATTCCTCGATAATTTTGATCCTTTCTTTTTCTTTTTAATTTTTAATAGTTAAAGTTCGCTAATTTTTCATATTGGAATTTAAGCATCTCTAATTTAAAAAAATAAAAGATATCTTGGCACCTTTTTCTTATACTCTAAATATGAATTACCATATTGCTGAGAAAGTCTTTTTTCTTCACCCAAAATTCTAAAATGAAAGAATATTATGGAAATAACTACTTTTATTTTTTTTCTCTTTTTTTTATTTTTATTTTTTTTCTTGAAAGCTTTTTATTTTCAGTTATAATTCTCACTTCCAGCTTTTCTTATAAATCAGATAATAATAGTATTAATAAAACTAATAAAAAAAAAGTTTTAGAATTATTACTCATTAATTCCGTTTCTTTCTTAGCGTGAAAATAAATGCAAGCAGCAAGGGAATCGTTGTAAAAAGCATAAGCAAACTCAAATGGAAAAGACCGAAAGCGAGACTAAAAATCACGTAGAAATAAGCGATAAATAATAGAATCGTTGGAGGGATTAGGTCAAACCATTGATTATGTTTTAAGTTTCCATTCTTCCTTACGATCGTTCCCGCAGTAAATACGACGGTAAAAAGCATCCAAATCAATAGAATTATCCAATTCAAGTCATATATAAATGGTATTCTGCAAATCGTTCCTACAACATATAAAACTCCCATTGCTATTGGTACTACAACCAAACATGTATATAATTTTCGACCTAAGGAGTTGCTCTCATCTATTTCATTAATAGTTAATAATTGAAATTTTTTGCTCTCTTTATTCCGGCCTAACCCATATGGTATTAAATAAGCGATTGGAATGAAAAACCAACCAATAAAATTAAACCCGGGAACGCTAAAATAGCCTCCACCTTGATACGACCAAGTCCACATTCCGAATTCAACAGCAATTGGGTCCATACCCCAATCTAAACTAAGGGCTATTAAAGTAGTGGTAAGTATTCGTTGCCATAAAGAAAGCTTTAAACGTTCGCCAATTATCATAGCACTATAGATGATCCCTACCCAAGCAAAAGTAATTGATAAGGGAATAACCCCTAAAATCATGACGGCCTCCGAGGCGTATACATAATTCCCAGAATCAACTCCCATAAATTCCAACAAGAATCCAAAAGCGAATAATGTTATTAACATTAATAATCGTTGTACACGGTTTTCGCGCGCATCAAGTAATGCGTGAATAATTGCCAATCCACACATGACATATCCAACAAAAGCGGGAAGTATTTCGAATAATGACATTTTAATATTGCACTCTATGAATATTTTATTATGTGAATAATAGATATCAATTCATATTTAAATGATTATAAAGATGGTTCCAATTATAATGTTATATTTGAAAGAATAATAATTTCACGATTACGTATATGAAATAAAACCCAATTAAGAACGCTCCTTCCCATTTTTTCAAAGTTTTCTGGGTCCATAGTAGATATAATGTAATTGCTAAAGCTAAAAAGAGAACCGGAAGATCGAAAATCAGAATTACCATCGGTACGTTAAAACTAATTATTATTGCTCCTGAACCTGTAGCTAATAAGATATCACATATATTGGAGCCTAGTATATCACCGATAGCGATTCCATAAGACCCTCTCCTTATAGCCGTTAAATCAGCTACTAGTTCTGGCAAACTTGTGCCAAAGCCAACGATTAATATTCCTATGACGTTTTCGGGAATGTTAAACTCCCTCGCTAAATCGTGAGAAGAGAGTAATGTGAATTCTGCTGCGACTAATAAAATTAGAAGACCAATTAAAGTAAAACTTATATCTTTAAAAAGGGACTTGCTTTTGTGAGGGATCTCAATTGGGTCAAAACTTATAGGATCTAGGCGTTCTTTATCAGCTAGGCGAACTTCCGGTTTAGCTCTTGCCAAATGCGTTTCGCTCCAGATTATTAATATGAGGTATAAGAAATATGAAATTATCATTAATAGCGCTTCAAATTGACTAATAATTCCATCAAGGGAGAAAATAAGAAAAATCAATAGAGAGATGAAAAGCATAGGACCTTCTCTTCTCAATTCCCACTTACTAACGAAGAGCGGCTGACTCACCGCTAAAATTCCAATAATTAAAGTGATTTGAGTTAAAAAAGAACCTACTTTATTTCCAATGACTATTCCATCAATATTTGGATCTATGCCTAAAAGCTTATCAAAACCGCCCATTACGCTCACGGCAATTTCGGGTAAACTGGTCCCAATCGCTAAAATCGTGAGACCCACCATTATATGGCTAATATGTAAGCGATCGGCAATATTTTCGAGTCCGATTATTATGAATTTTGATCCTATGTACAGCCCGATAAAGCCTATTATCAAAAATACAATAGAAATTAAAATCATTGCTAGTTTGTAAAAAATACATCATTTAAAAAGTTTTAATATGAGAATAAATAACTTTAAATCCTTCTTAAGACATATTAGTAAGAATAAAAAAAATTTTAACTTTGTTTTGAAGGCAATATATTGACATCCTCAAATAAGATTAAATCAAGTGAAGAACTTTTACCAAGACCAGGTTCTCCGCTTTATAATTTATATCACGAAGATGAGAATATTAGGAAAAAAACGCTTAAAAAGTGGAAAATATTAAATAAATTCCTAGTCCTCCCTTTATATCGACTAAGAATTTTCCCTCTTCTTGGCTTTGGGAGAATATTTCTCATTCTATCGACAAAAGGAAGAATAACTGGAAAAAAAAGGAGGACGCCCTTAGAATACCATTGGATAGATGGAGTTATAACGATCTTCTCTGGTAGAGGAGAAGATGCGGGGTGGATAAAAAATATGCGTGTTTATCCAGACGCGATATCGGTAAGACACGGCTTCCACCGATTCCAACCGCAATTAGAATTTGTAACTGATGAGGATCAAAAGCTCAATGTTATGAAATGGTACGTGGTAAACCATGGAAGGTCAGCAAAAATGCTTTTCGGTTGGAATCCGAAAATTGACGATCCAGAAACCACCGATTTCTCAAATCTGTTGAATATGATGACAATAATTAGGTTGCATCCGAAATAAAAAGAGAAATTAAGTTAAGAATTTTTCATATGAAAAAGACTGATTTTATTAATTATTACCAATAGTTTTTTAAGTTTTTAGAGAAATAAATCATTTATTATGAACTGTTTATTGGTATTTTATTCAAGAACGGGTAATACTAAAAAAATTGCTGAATTGCTTTCGACAGAAATGAACTGTGAATATGAAGAAATTCTTGATACTAAAAAGCGAAAAGGATTTATTATTGGCTTTATAAAATCAGGCTTTGCTGCTACAAGGGAAAAATTGACAATTATTAAAGAAATCCAGAAAGATCCTAAATTATACGACCTAGTTATTCTCGGAACTCCTATTTGGAACAAGAGAATGACTCCAGCAATAAGAACATATATTACTGAAAATAAAAACCGATTTAAAAGCGTAGCTTTTTATTGCACTATGGGTGGGAAAGGTGGGCCTCAAACTTTTGAAAGCATGACAAAATTATGCGAGAAGACACCAGTATCAACGCTTGAAATAACTAAAAAAGAAATTAAGAATGAGCTTCATTTAGACAAAATCAAGAATTTTTCTCAACAATTTAAGTCTTAAAGATTAGTAAAATAAATTTTAATTTTTACTCTAAAAAATCGCTTTTTATTTATGCCATTCTGCTCCGCATTGACCGCATTTATACATTTTAGCGTATATCTTTGGATAAGTGTATATTAATCTGGTTTTATCGTCAACTTCACGAATTTGCGCTTTATTAGTATTTCCACAATTTGGACACTTTTTTTTGCGCGTGACTGCTTCTTCAGAAGTAGCAATCGGTATTTCGATCTCTTTCAATAATTCTTTGGGTTCTGAAGTTTGGCTTAAATCCGTCTTTGTATCAGTTGGTATCAAATCACTTATTATTTCTGGCTCTAGTGGTAAAACTTCTGTTTGTTCTTTTGCCTTCTCTTGCTTTACTTCTAAATCAACTTCTGAAGCTTTTTCAGTTTTTGATGATGTATCTTTTAAAACTGCTGGCTGTTCTCTTTTTGGCACCTTCATCGCAGTTATAGTTTTAGCTAACAAAAGCGTATCTTTTTCTTTAAGATTTATGTTTTCTTTTTTTAGCTCTTCGATTTTATCCTTTAAATCGGATACTCTCTCTTCTTTTTTGGAAAATTTAAATATCTCAGTCTTTGCGGCTTTTATTTCTTTTTTTAATTGTTGTTTTTCTTCTTTTAATTCTATATTTCTGTTCTCTAAGCTCTCTAAAGCTTTCTCTAATTCAATAACAGAACTTTGCTTGCTTTTTAATGTATGAATGTTATCTTCGAGTAATTTTTTACTTCTTTCAAAATCGATAAGTTGTCTTTTTAACCCGTAAATTTCAGTTTCCAATTGTTCCACTTTAGAACTTTCAGATTTTAAGTCCGTTGAGCTTTCAGTCAGTAATTTATTTTCTTTTTCTAATTCAGAGATTTTTTCGTTTAACGATTTAATCATACCCTCTAATCTACCGTAATCTTCAATCAGATTATTAAGCGAATTTTGAGTTTTTATTAAAACTTGGTCTTTAACAGAGTCAGTAAAAGTATCTCTAACATTTTCTAATTCGAGATTTATCTCTTCCATTTTCTGTTGTAGAGCCTCCTTCTCACGAACTTTTCCTGCTAGCTCTTGCTTCTGTGAAGCGATTAAACCTTTTAAAATATATATTTCTTCAGATTCCTTAAATTCTTCAGCAAGCTTCACAGAATCAATTTTAGCTAAAGATGTTTTCTCTTTTAACTTTTTATTTAACTTAACGATCTCGCGCTTCAGGGTTTCAACATTTTCTTCCAACTGAGCTCGAGTTTTTTCGTCTTCTTCAGCCATCTCTATTAAATCTTTTAAATTTTTACTCATAGTAAAAAGTCGAAGTTTGTTGATTAATTACTTTATTCTTTTTAAAATAATAACTTACTCTTAAAATAAATTTATGCTTAAATATAAAATTATAAACTTTATATCACAATTAAAATTAGGCATATCTGTTAAGCAAGTCAAAAATGGTTGTATACAACAAGTTCTTTTATAAAGTGTGTATTGTCGGAGATTCTGAAGTAGGAAAAACTACTCTGCTAAATCAATATCTAAAGAGAAGATTTGTCCTTGATGCTCAAAGAACGATTGGTTCTAACTTTTTTGTGAAATATGTCAAAATCCCCAACGTTCAGAATGTATTGACATTACAAGTTTGGGATTTAGCTGGACAACCTCGTTTTAGATGGGTTAGATACGCGTTTTATAAAGGTGCGAAAGGAATTGTATATACATTCGATTTAACGCGTAGAGAAACGTTTGATAGTTTATTAACCTGGAAAGAAGAAGTTGAGAGTAAAATAGGCGTGCAACCAAATATACTAGTAGGGAACAAGCTTGATTTGCTAAATCATGAAAATAGGATTATTAAACTGGGAGATACCAATAACCTCAAACAAGTATTGACTGCTCGCGAATATTATGAAACAAGCGCGAAACTTGGCACTAAAGTAGACGATGTATTTTCTAAATTAGCTTTAGAAATGTATAAAGTAACTAATGAGAACGAATAACTACTAAAATGATCTTTTTTTTTTTGACAAAAATGGAAAAATTTAAATAATTATTAAAAATACATAAAGATTGTTTTGAAATTCAAAACATTTGAACTTTATTAATGAGGTGAAAAAAGAATGATCTATATGATAACTACATCTTATCCCAATCACAAATCAATTGAAGTAGCGAAATTGTATTTAAAACAGCCGAGAAAAGTACAATATGTGAAAAAATGGCGTATTTTCAATACTTACGCTGGAAATGATGGTCTGAAGCAATATCATTTAATTTATACTGAGAAGGAAAAAGCAGAAGATGCTTTTATGGCAATCAGTAAATATTTTATGCCATTTCATCAAATTGAAGGTTATCACATTCAGATTGAATCCTTAATAGGTGTATCTGATGGTTATAACTTAATAGGGATGAAATGGGAGTAATATTAAATCGTACTAAAAAATCTAAACATCTTTTTTTTTTATATTTTTAAAGCATCATTAAGTTATTAAAGATTTACTATAGAGTCTTGATGTGGTTAAACTCAAGTTTTATAATTTTTGAATAAGAAAAAAAAAATTTAAGAATTTTTTAATTAGTAGTTTTTTTGGTTCTTAACCGAGTCCTATTAAAGCTAAAGCATCTTTTGCAGTCAATAAAAGCTCTATTGTAAATCTATATCCTTCAATTCCAAAATAACCCGTATATCTCTTTGTCATTGCGACATATCCTTCGTGAGCTTTATCATCTGGAACTTCACATAGACTGTAAGATTTAAGATCACTACTAGGCACTACGAAAATAAAGAGTTGTTTAACGAAATCGGGTAATTTAGGTAGATTCTGAAACGCTTTTCCTATCTCAGCCGCCTTATGGGGCGGAAATGTAGCTGTAGCTAAAAAATAAGTCATTAATTTCACCTTTTAAATTTATTTTTTATTATTTTTACATTAGATTTTAGAGCAAGATATAATTCAATTAGTGAGTATTTAAATTTTTACAAGATTTTACAAAAGAGTCAAATCAAAAAATGTTTGATTTGATGTTGAATTTGGAATTGAAGTAAAAACAGTAGAGAATAATATTAAAAGATAATTTTATATTACTTTAAAGAGGTATTTTTTGCAATTTGTTGATTTGAAGTAACATAATAGGGATTTTTCTTCTAATAGCTATGGACTTTCTGTCTATTGAACAAATAGATTTCAAGTGGAATATTAAAACAATCTGCCCCTGATGAATCTAAGCCAATTAAGCTGAAAAAAAGTAATAACTTTGATATACACTATTTCTGGGACCACTTTGGGATTAAACCAATTTATATTATTCCTAAAAGGTAAAATATCAAGTTGAATTTAGCGAAAAATAAAAATTCTTTATAGTATACCAATACTCTTTTCTTTTAAAATTTTCATTATTCTTTTAGCCTCTTCCTCATTTCCAATAATTTCCATAACCTTTAGTTTTTCTTCATCACTAATATTGTTGAATTTATTATTTTCTATAATATCTTCAGCAAATTTTTTCAATTCACTGAACATCTCTAATTCTTCATAACTTCTTATGATCCAGAAGACATCAACTTTATCCAAATAACTTTTAAGTGCTTTATTGAAAAATATTTTAGCTTTATCAATATTTCCTGTTTCTCGTAAATAATAACCCGCAGAAAACCAGTTTTTCTCTTTAATAAACTTTTCGATACCTTTATTGTAATATATTAAAGATTCTTCAGAATATCCTAATTCTCGATATAATCTAGCTAAATCACTATAATTTTCTTGTTTTAAATACATATCAGCTGCTTTTTCAATTAAATCAGGTTCTATATCTTCAGTTCCAAAGATATCAATTTTTGTAGTTATTACTTCTATCCAATCTTCATTGATTATTGCTTTTTCAATACTTTTTTTTGCATATTTCTTTGCTAGTTCCTTTTGATTAATTATATTATATTCAAACGCTAATAATCCCCAGTCTTCATTTTTATAGCATATATCAATAGTTTCGTAAAACATAAAGTCATCTAGTGATTGAGTACTCTTTGTAATTTGCTGTTTTTTTGACACTTCAATCTCTGTAAAAATATTTTTTAAATTTGGAATGAGTTCAAATCTTCTTTTATTTTCAAGGTAAAGTTCATTTCTGTATAGTTTAATAAGACCAGAATTTAGTTTTCTACCAAAACCTCCTTTAAGCAGAGTCTCATTATGACATTGAAGACATAAAACAGCTAGATTATCCAATTTATGATTGTTTCTATTTCCATCTAAATGGTGTAGTTGGATCGCTCTTCCAGGAGTTCTACAAACACAACAAGATCTATTAGATAAAAATAGAGCTATATTTGCTACTTCTTTA
>JAUWZT010000113.1 GCA_030615145.1 Promethearchaeota archaeon
TAATTTTTTTTTTTTCTTTACTTCGGAAAATCTTTCATAAACAATCTCTAAAAATTTCACAGGATTGGGGTAACGATCCCTATACATTTCCTTTATCCAATCCTTCGTATATTCTTTTAAAAAAGATTCAATTACTTCAAAAGTGGCATCAATATCGTCTTTTATTGTTAAATAATAATCAAAATGTAAGAACCACTTTTTCAGATTTTGAGTAGTTGGGGGAATGTTATTGTAAATTTCATCGAATAGTCCTATATATTCATCACCTTCTGCTACATTAGTCTTCACTAGTTTGTAGTAAGCATCAAATAGTAAAGTAATTAGTGGAACGAAATAATACTTATTACCCTCATCCGAACTCCTAAATAAATCGGAAATTAGAGTTCTAATTAGGTTCCTATATTTTTGAATAAATTCTGGATCTTTTACTTTTTCTAAATTAAAATTAGCTTTACAGAAGGATTCAATGAAATATTTTAGCTCTGAAAAGTTATCTCTAAAATCATTATATAAGAAATGGTGAATGGAAATATAACTATCTAACATTAATTCAACAGGTAACTCTAAACCTACAATTAAAGATATAAAATCCCGATCAAAAAAATAAGGTTTTTCATCTTGATCTTCCTTTATTAAATTTTGGACTCTAGAATTTCTAATACAATATTTCTCATATTGAAATATAGATTTCAATTTTCTACCAAGTGTATTTTCTTCAAGAATCCTTTCAAGTATTTCATTTAATGATTTAATTTGAAATTCAAACAATTACTCTCCCCCACAATTTTTGGAAAATTTGATTTCTTACTTAAGAAATAAAATTCCATTATTATTATATTCAGACATTCGTGGATTAATATAGTTGATGACTATAGTTGATGACTTAAAATAATAGTGGTCATAATAACAAAGTAGGTTATTAGAAATAATACTGAAATATTACGCCATCTCATTTTATTTAGCTCCATAGTATCCTAGAAGATCTTGAATATATAAATATAACTTTCTTTACATTCTAAGAGAATCTAGAATTTTTAATGTGTCTGCTGATTTCTACCCCGAACGTGTTGAAATTCGTCTATATTTAATAGATTATTCCAACGGTGAGTGTAATGAATTTAACTACTCAAAGAATATCTCCATTGGATATAAGTTTTCCAAGTTAAATGTCTGGAAACTCCATTGCTTTAGCCTTACTTCCACCCATCATTTGTTCCATCCCCCCCTGTGCTTGGGTTTGCATTTTTAACAATCTCTGAGTAAGGGTGTTAATTCCAAAGTTACAGAGAAAATACCACGCAGTAAAATTTATCCATCCCGCGCTTACTCCAATAGATAAGATCCCTCCATATACAAAGGCAGTCCATTCTGGGCTATCACTCGTCCATCCAGCCATCATACTTCCAATAAGTGGTAGGTCGTTCCCGTTCATTGGTGATAACGCAACTGGGTTGGCATTTCCGAACAAACCTCTTACTACAGAAAATATAACGGCCATTGTAATGACATTAATGCACGATGGCAACATACGCTTTAACGCCATTTTTGATTGCGATTGTTTGATCATACTATCTAACCGTTCCCAACGATTTCTCAATTTCTTGTATTTTTCTGGGTCAGTCTCAGCAAAATCTATAATTTTAGATTTCTCCTCGTCGTGCGCTTTCTTAATGACTTGTTTTCTATTTATCTCGTCAGTATCAACTAACCATTTCGTTATTCCAGTACTAATAAGAGACGTCGTTATAGCCACAAAAATAATGAAAATCATGGACCCCGGCGGGTAGCTTATCCAATCTAGAAAAGCTTTTGATCCTTGTATTAATAATAGAAGCATAGTTATGTTGAAGAAAATTAATAATAGTAGGGTTATTTTTAACTCATCCTTAGTTTAAGATATATTTACCATACATATAAGGTTTATATTTGATGATTTTTATTAAACCTATGAATATTAAACAAAGGTTTAATTAAGAAGGAGAGAATGAAGTAAGTAATAATGATTACAACAAAATATGAAAGAAATCTAATAAAATGTACAATTATAGGATTCCTTTATATTATCTCTTTAGAATTCTGTAGATACATTTTACAAATCCCATTTTCTTTGTTGTACTCCTTATTGGTACTATTTATTTTTATTCAACCAGTAGGCTCCTATTTTCTTATCGATTATATATCAAAAAAAATAGAAGGTCCTAAAAAAGAATATCAAATTAATGACTATCTCACGTTAAAACTTGAAAACAAAGTAACTACGATATATGTAGATGGAGAACAGTTCATTCAATGTAAATTCTTGTTATTAAATATTCCTACTGATAAGGTTAGAGATTTCGATGATATTGAGTCAATTGACGAAGCGGCTGAAAGGTTAAATCATGGTTTAGAATTTCAAAATAATATTAAAATCAAAATACCTCCCGAAACAGAATTTTGGGCTCATTGTTCTAATTTGCAAGTATGGGCAGAATATAATTATAATCCTAGTTTACTTCATAGCAATTTGGCCTATCCATTGTTAGAAGCAATAACAGATGCTGGAGATCCAATCGCAAAGGAAGTATTTAAACAAGAAATTAAAATACGGTTTGAAAGTTTCAACTTTTCTACACAACAATATTTAATCGAAAATGGATATCTAAATTATTTTAATAAGGAAGAAAGAAATGAATTGTCCAAATTAATTTTAGATGAAAATGTTTGGATGAATTGTGGCTATAACTATTTGAATGCTAATAAAAATAATAAAGCTCTTGAATCGTTTCTCCATGCAAGAAATATTAATCCAATCAATCTAAATGCATTATTAGGTATTGCCCAAATATACGTTAGAACAAAAGAATACGATAGAGCTTTACAAATTTATAATGAAATTTTAGAGTATTATCCAGAAAACAAAGAAGCTCTCAATGGAAAGTATTCGATGCTTCAACAAATAAAAGATAAAAGTTAATTAAATACGCTTCGCCTTAAATCATTTTAAATAAAAGTAAAAATGTTATAAAATGGAATTATCTTTCGATAAAGATAAATCTCTCTAAATCAGTATCAGAATAACATGTCATATTTTTCTCTTCTAAAAACATTGATCCTAAGTTATCCAAGATAATCTTTAACTCCCATCTAGTAGAGTTTATGATATTGGCATGAAGAGAGAGATTTTTAATTTTTAGCTAAAAAAATGATATCCTCTATTAGGCGAACCACCGGTAAAAAGGGATAAAATTTTTGCAGGGTCTCCGAGAACCAATCCTATAACTAACAACATAATTCCTACCATTATTAACTTGGACCGCTTGAAAATAATCCCACCAAGTAAAATTACTGCCCCAAAAATAAGGGAGTATTGGCCAATGCTTTGTAGCGGTGTCAAGCTCGAAATAATGAGGTATCTAAAATTGCTCCCAAAATAAGGAAAGACAAACAAAATAAAAACAACGAATCCTAATAAAATCCACAAGACTTTAGAACTTCTCCTTCTCCTTCCCATTACTACTTTTTCCTTCCTTCTACGACCCATCCGACATACTCCCCTCTTGAATCACTTCTAAAAAAGCGTTTGAAATAATTTCCATCTCTTGAAAATCGAAATTAACATATTCATTTTTAGGGATTTTACTGGCTATAAAGTGTAGAATCAACATCCATGTCATCGCAATTATTAACGATATTCCTGAGAGTAAGAATTCGATCGAAACGTAATTAACATGTAAAGCTAAAAAGGAACTTACCCCTATATGAGTGAATAACATGCCAACTCCTAGAAAAAACCAAAGACTTACGAATTCTATCCTCTCGTGCGTGTTCTTGATTAATCTATTATATTCCTTCTGTAAAATGCTGTTATTTTCATAATTACAATTTCTACATAAAACTTGCTTGATCCTTAAAATCGTATTGCTCCTAACAGTAAGGTTTCTACATTGCCTGGTTTCTAAATCAGCGATAAAGCACTCCTCAATTATAAGGTTTTGGGAACCGGCTATTGAAAGCTTAGAAATGGTAAGATTCTTCAAAATAAGATAGATTCCTTCGGTAAATATCGAAATCTCTACAGTTACGTCGCCTAAATCGTCGATTACAATAGGCGAATCCTTCGTTCCTTCGCCTTTAAATCCCAATATATTCTTTAAATTTTCTATCGTTCTTCTTCTTAACTTGTATTTTATACTTTTTTTATTTAACATTTTTAACAATACAAACCACCTTAAAAATTGTTTTTATTGGTTTAGGTAATCTATATATGTTTATATTTAAATAAAAAAAACAGAAAGACCTTAGAAATCATCAAATTATTTCTAGCCGTCTAAATAAATCTTTACTTTAATTGAAATTTTTTTTCTTTTAAATAGATACGACTTATATGATTGTTAATTTAAGATTAAATTTTTGTGGAATTGAAAATCATGTTCGAAGAAATCATATTTATGGTAGGTTTTACTGTTATTTCAATAATTGCGTCCTATATACTTCTAAAGTACGTACCTAATCCATTATACGCGATTTTGCGATGCATAGCTGTTGTTGGTATCATAATCCACGAACTTTCTCACGCTTTAATGTGTGTGGTAACCAATACTCGTATTCGAACTATAAAATTACTAGAACGCTCAGATGGCAAGTCAAATTTCGGTTTAAATTATGGAGGGAGAGTTGAATTAAAAGATTACTTGAAATTATCGTTTTTGCAGGCACTGCTAATCGGATTTGCACCTATATATATTTCCTTTTGGCTTTTCTTCTTTTTATGGGGGCAATTAAAAAATCCAAACATAGACGTCTTGCTTTTTTACATTTACATCTTTGTTATGATGTCGTTAGTGTTAAGTGCAGCACCCTCGTTTGCGGACGTATTGGCAATATTTGGAGCTTTTCATTTTGACTGGAGATACTCGTTTTATCAAATCGGTTTAACGTTATTATCAGTCGCTACCGTATGGTTTGCAGTTTCCTACTACCAGATTCAATTCTTCCACGAAATTGTAACTTATGTGTTAATTTTCGTTGGATATTACGGATTTAGATACGGATTTAAAGGATTGAAGGGTATGTATTCCTATCTCTTTGTCGACAAAAGCAAAAATCGGTGGAAACATATGAAGCCAAAAGCTTTAACTCGAAGACGCTTTAAATTCACTGAAAATGAGAGAGAAGTTCAATGGTAATTTTTAAAAGAGGAAAAAGAACAGTGGTGATCATTTTATTAATAAGTTGAAATATTAAGAAAAACTAGGATCATATCTTTTTTTAAATTTTTCTTTAAATAGAATCAAAATAAAGTGCTTATAAAGATAAAACAACTTCTATAAAACAGGAGGAGAATTAATGTGACCAAATTATATACTGAGGAAACTGAACACGAAATTTGTTATGATCCCAATTTTTGGACATTCGTCGAAATAATACGGCGCCCTAAATTTGACAAAGATAAAGCGATAAACCCCTCATGGATATTCGATCCTTTATTTACAGATCAACATACATATGGACTTGAGCTTACTTTAACACCTGAATTTTCCATGAAATTCATATTGATGGGAAGTGTGGCTACTTATACTAAAAAAGATGTATTTATCGCAGGGATTAAATTTCGAGATAGTCTAAGAGTGCGATTCCCGGGTATAGCAACTAAGGTATATGTAAAATCCATAATCCCTTCTAAATTAAATAAACGATTTTGGGAGGTTAAGTTACCTTCAAGAGGGAACTTCTACAATACAAATATAAATATTTTTCAAAAACTCATCAATTTTACCTGGTTAAATCAGACCAAGAGGAAAGTTGTAGCTTATATTTTCTGGAAAAGAGACCCAGAGCATAAAAATTATCCTCAGATGCCATACTTCGAAAAAAATCCTGATTGGATTGAAAAAAATGAAAAACACCTTCTTAAATATTACAAACTGAGAATTCTCATCAATGTAGACTTAAAGAGTACTCCTAATTCGAATAGATCAGATTTGGAATTAAGAGGACAACTAGAAACATTAGCATCAGGAATTCAGAATAGTCGCGGACAAGGAGCAGTTTTTGCCCCTGTCCATCAAAAAACATGGGGTGAAATTCTTAATGATGATTTTTTCGAAGAAAATCACATCGCGTTCATTAATCCAAAAGAATTTGATTTTATTTTTTCGGAGGATATTCCACTTAAAAAATCTCTATGGCTTGAAGATGAGAATGTGGAGTTAGAACCTTATAATGAGAAGGATCCCGAGAAAATAAGCTTAGGCTCTCTGTTATATCGTGGAAACCTTACTAATCATAAGAAAGCGATTAATATTAACCATTTGCACCAAAGAGTGCTCATCGCCGGAAATAACGGAGTAGGAAAGACCATTTTTATAGTTGACCAATTAGGGCAGATTAACTCAAAACAGCACGATGTCGGCTTTATTTACATTAACACAGTTAAGCCAGATCAAGATTCTTTTTTTAAAACTGGTAAGATAATTGACCTATCCCTCAAATGGAACTCGCCAGATTGCCATGTACCATACTATACTCAAAATGGGAATATTTACGATACGGCACGATACATCATCGCCCAATTAGGATTAAAAAACTTTTTTGAAAGCAATCTGGTAGAAGTGCTCGATTTTTTTATTAAGGAACACGGAAGTCTACCAAAATCTATAGAGGTGCTACTATTCAACCTCGTTAAATTCATAGAAGCTGATACTGAATTAGATAACAAGACAAAATACCGAAGAATTTCTTACCTCAAAACTCAAATCGCTAAAATAACCAGAGATAAGCATATAGTCAAGAATTTGGAAATTATAGATACTCCTCCCAAGTGGTTTTCGGTTTTAACAACTGGAGGCGGGATTTTCCTTGATTTAAGCGAATGTAAAAGTCGAGATGCACAGAGATTGTTTTTATGCGCGTTATTTAATTTTCTAAAAGTCTCGCTTCCCCAAACTAACAATTTAAGAATAATAATCGTAATCGATGAAGCGCACCGCCTATTTCAAGAACAATCTGGGCACCATGTTCATGATGACGATTTTATCTCCTACAAAGGATTTCAAGACCTAATGGCAGAATTTATAGAAGAATCGCGGAGTCAAGGAATTTCCTTTATATTTATTGATCAAGATCCCAAACTCCTTATGAGTAAAGTACGAAGCGCACCTATGGTCCATTTTATCTTCAGTTTGGACGAAGACAATGCAAAACTTTTGGCTCATAACAAAGGACAAGAAGAACTCATCAACAATCTCGGAAACCGTGAAGTGTTCTGCCGAAATAAAATATCTAAAGAAAGATTCCTGTTCCGAACCAATGAAATAGCTCTTAACGAGTAAAAAAAATACGAGAGGTTTTTATCAATATTTGCGGTACTATGATCAAGGAAAGTAAAGAAAAAGAGGAGCAAGCAGATATTTACAAAGACAAAACGAAAAAGGATGAAGAAAGAAAGGTTACACCCTCCCTTACAAGCTCGAAAGAAGAAAAAACAAAAAATTTCACCCCAAAACTTACTGAAACAGATAAGAATGAGAAAAGGTTTAAACCAGCATTAGATCCCCCTAAAGAATCTAAAAATCGCTTTAAACCTACTTTAGGTTCTGATGTTAAAGTTAAGGAAAAAAAATTCACTCCCACTCTTGAAATACCAGAAAAAAAAGAAAGAGCATTCAAGCCTACTTTAATCTTTAAAGAGAAAAAAGAATTAGTTCCTAAAGAAAACGCATTAATTTCAAATCTCTCACCTAAATTAGTTGAATACGCCAAATACGCGAAAAATGTGGGTAAAGATAAGCTCCCCAATCCCTATCCTAATCGGGGTATCAGAATTACTAATAAATTTAAGAACTGGATAAAACAAAATGAAGCTGATCCATCTACAATCAAAAACTTGCTTAACCAAGTCGAGAACATCAATAACGGCAAATTTATTCAAGAGATGATTAAAAAAGAAATATCGACCACAAACAAATCCCTAAAAGAAATAGCAAGAAATCTTAAGGATTTTGGCTTAAATATGAGCCCATTTACAGTCAAGAACATTGCTCAGAATCAATTATACAATAATGATTCAGCGAAGTTCAGTGAGAGGTTCCCAAGTGGCACCGGTGGCTTTTTACAGGAGAAATATTCCCTTGATAAGAGAAACATGGCATTTGATAATATTCAACTCCTCAAAGAAAAGTTCATTCAATACCATGAGTTTGCTAAAAAGAACAACCTTCAAACTCCATACGCAAACAGGGGCGCAAAAATTAAAAACGAATTCATTAATTGGATAAGAGATAACGAGAAAAATCTTAACATAAGAAACCAACTTATCAATGCTGCCAAAATAATTACAAAGAACGGTGAGATACCTCAAATTGTAATGGATAGGACAATTAATACTTCTCTCTCATTACAGGATATCTCCGAGGAGATTAAAAAGAATGGAATATATGTATCTGGGCATACTATTGCAGAATATAGTTTGGATCATGTGTATAAGGGTGATAGAGTTCAATATAATAATAGATTTCAAAAACCAACTGACATTATTTCTGAAAAGGAAGAAAAAAATATTGTCAATTTTATCAAACAAGAACTAAATGAAGGAAACATAAAATCTATAAGAAAAATTGCTGAACAGTTTGATAGATCAAGAGGAGCTATTAAACGTATTGCAAGAGATAATTTATCTACAAAGGATTTAAACAAAATTTGGATTCCTAACAAGGATAAAATCCCTAAAAAAATAACTGATAAGATAAAACAAGAAGTCCAAAAGCATTATCCTAAATCAATAAAAGAATTGAAAAAAATTTATAAAGTCTCTGAAAAAGCAATTTCAAGGATAGCAAAAGATGAAAATTCTAAAAATGAATATGAAAGAAAATGGCCTGCTCATGAAAAAATACCCCAAAATGTTAGGAACGCTGTAATTAGAGATATAAAAAAAACGGATTTAAATCAAGGGGAAATTGCCGATAAGTATTCAATTACTCGTCATTCTGTCCGTAGATTTGCTAAGGATGAAATTTATAAAGAAAGTGAAAAAGAATTTAGAGAACGATTCCCACAAGATAATTTTTTTGCATTAGGAGCTGAGACTCATAATTGTGTCATAGATGAACTTACGAGATTTTTTAAGCAAAATCATGATACAAAGTTTTATTCAGAACCTAAAATATATCCTGGCTATCCAAATAAAGCAGCAGATGGTTTAATCCTAAACAATGAAGAATTTCTTCAAAAAAGATTACAGGATCCTAATAATACAAATGATATTTCTAAAATTATTCACGATATTCCTTCTAACTCATTAATGGATCAATTTAACAATATTAAAGCAATGCAATTTGATTTTACAAATAATATTACAGATGAGAATATTATTGAAAAAAGCTTAAAATATCAAAATCCAGATTTAATGTTATATATTGTTGGAACCAAATGGTATCCTTATGATAGTGTAAAAAATCTTCCTAAACATGAAGGCATTCTATATCCAGATAATATAAAAGTGATTTGTCATGATTTATTCGCAGAATTTATTGGTCTTCAAGCAGATGCTTTGGAAAACTATGAAGAGATTATTGATTTAAATTATAATGGTGATGTTAGCACTCTTAAAAGTATTCATCACACTAATCGAGTTGAATGGAATGATTCAACTAGTCTAAAAAATGATTTAAGAGAAAAAAAACTCATTCGAAAATCTATGAATGAATACTTTCAAATACCAATACTATCAGATAAAAAACAAAAGAAATTGTTTTGATGATGCCAGCTCATAAATTCTACTGAAAAATTTAGTAATGGAGCCCTTTCAGCATTTGAACCGTCGTGTATTGGTTTTTCCCTCCTGTCCTAAGATAATCCATCGCTTCCTCGATTCCTTCCACCGTAAGGTTATACATTGGAATGATGCTTGATATAATTTTCCGTGTCCAGGGTACCCATTCCAACCGAATTAACTCAGGATTTAGCCACACCACGTTATTCTTAAAATGATTCGCAAGCTCTCTGATATAATAGATACCCGGCATCTCATTTCGATGGTAATAGTAAATGCTTCCATAGCGTTCGGTGAGCTCCCAACTTGCCTGTACCGGAAAATAACCGGAAGTCGGTTATCCTATAGCAGCATCGCCCACCACTACAACCTTATATTTACTATTATATTTTTTTATAAAATCTTCGAAATCTGTAGCCTCCTCTGGATTCCTTTGAGCGTTGTGGTAAACCTTATTATAAAGACAGTTGTGAAAATAATAATGCTGAAAATCTTTCCAATGCGACATGTTATTTGCCGCTGAAAAAAGGAGATTTACGAGATGAGCATATGGGCTCATGCTTCCTCCGACATCCATTAAAAGGACGAGTTTTACATTGTTTTTTCTACGTTTTTCGAATATAATTTCGATATCACCACCATTTTTAGCGGTCATATCAATAGTTTTATCTATGTTCAATTCGTCAAATTTTCCAATTTCCTCTAGTTTCTTGAGACGTTTTAAGGCTACTTTTATTTGTCGCGTATCTAACACGATATCTTTTCTATAATCAGAAAATATTCTTTTTTGGGCGATTTGAACTGCCATTCGCATCCCGGAAGATCCACCTACCCGCATTCCCATCGGATTTTGTCCCATATTACCAAATTGGGATGTTCCTTGAGTTCCTACCCAGTGGTCTCCTCCGTTATGTTCTTCGTCTTGTCGTTGCATGAGCTCTTCGAATTGCTTTTGCATTTCTTCGAGGTTAAAAAATTGGCTGAGCATCTCTTTAAAATTACCCTCTACTTGCGAAAGGTCCATATTTTTTTGTAACCAATCCCAAATCTCCTCTTTAACTTTCTCCGGTGCGTTTAATAATAGGTTTCCGTCTAGGTCTTCATTAAGCTTCAGGAGCAATCCTTCTAGGAATTGTTGGAGGTCTTCAAGATTTATGTATTGTTGGTATTCTCTTAATAGAATTTTCAATCCTTCAATTAACTCGGGAATAGTGATCTCCTGGTTTAACCAGTCCCATATATCTTGCTTTACTTCGTCGGGAAAATTAATGACAGCGTTTTTAAAAAAATTAGCAAATGCGATATCGTAAATATCAAAGTGGTGTTCATTTTTACAA
>JAUWZT010000119.1 GCA_030615145.1 Promethearchaeota archaeon
TAGAAATTATTAATCCGGGAACTCCCGTTGCGGGTCCTTATAACCCGGGTATAAAAGTAGGTAATTTACTATTTATTTCTGGTCAAGGTTCCGCTCAATCTGAGGAAGATATTAAAGAACAAACCTTAACTACTCTCAATAAAATAAAAACAATCATAGAAGCTGGGGGCGGAAAAATTTCGAACATTGTTAATACAACCGTATTTTTAAAAAATATTAACGAATTTAGCGAAATGAACACTGTTTACAAGAATTTTTTTAATGATAATGGCGTTTCAGAATCTTATCCTTCAAGGGCAACAGTGGAAGTATCGAATTTGCCTTTACATAGCATGTTAATAGAAATAAGTGCAATCGCTGTGTTATAACTCAATCTAGTCTTTTTTTCTTTAACCCAGATATAAGCCAGATTTAGCTTTATTTTTTTTAGGTATTTCTTCTTCGGTAAAGTGAGCACCTGGACCGACTTGCTAAGAAAACTACAAAACCACCCTGCATTTGATTACGAAGCATATGATTTAGTATCATTGGCCATTGGAACATTTTACTTTGGAACTTATTATAAATAATTTACTTTCCTAATTATTTCACTTCCTTTTATAACAAAACGAGTATGGAATCTTTTAAGATGTAGAGCATACATTTAAATCTCTTCTTCAAAATCCTATTGGTAACTATAATTAACTATTTTTAAATTAAAGGAGGTTAAAAAAATGAATCGTACAATTGTATGGGGTCATAGAGGCGCTGGATTTCGACACCCAGTTGAAAATAGCATGTCATCCTTTAGAAAGGCTGTTGAAATGGGTGTTGACGGGCTTAAAACTGAAGCCCAATTATCCAAAGATGGAGAAGTCATTCTTAGCTTTTATAATCAAGTGAAATTAAATGGCGTGTCTGCAAAAATAAGTGATTTAACCGTAGAAGAGATCAAAAAGGTAAGACTCGAAAATAATGAACAAATTCTTACAATAAGAGAAATTTTTGATGAATTTGGAAAAAGCGATTTAATATTTAATTTCGACATTAGAGAAGCACCTGTAGGAGTAAAAATTATTGAAGTTGGAGAAGAATTAAGCCTTATTGATAGAATTGAAATCGCTAAGCCTGCTATAGTATTTACATCTTTAGAGGATTTTTTCAGACCGTTAAGAGAGAAGAATGAAAAAATACATTTCGTAAACTCTGTTTTTGGCGGATATTTTAATATCTCTGAAAAAGATTTAGAATTTGATGTAATGGAAGAATTAAACATTGAAGTTTATAATATACAACATTATAAATCCAGTTTCGAAATATTTAAGCTTATAAAAGATTCGGGTTATAAATGCTACCTTTGGGGAGTTCTCTTTAAGCATTTCATGGAAAAGTATCTTAAAATGAACTACGACGAAGCTAGAATCGATGGAATTTTCACAAATTACCCCGATACGTTACTAAAATTGAGAAATGAAATACAAAGTTAATTAATTATCTTTTTTTTTTTGCTTAAATATTATTTCAAATTATAGGTTTTGATAGCTAATTCCTTATTAACAAAGTCTAAAAAGTAATTTTCATGTATTATCAATTAATTATTAAAGTTGAAAGGTTGAAAATTGATTGATATTATCCACTAGTTATGAGGAATTAAAAGATTTAGTAAAAGATAAAAAATTTCCTATGGTAATCTGCGATCTCGATGCTTTCACTCAGAATTTAGAAAGGGTTGGGAATTATTTAACGAGAGTTAAAAAAAGTTTAAGATTATGCACTAAATCAGTTAGAGTTCCTGAATTGGTAAATAAAGTTGAAAAAGAAGATTTTGTTAACGGGATATTTACTTACAATTCAGCTGAAGCTTTGTTTTACGCTGAAAATTATAAAACTAAAGATATTTTGTTGGGTTATCCCACGATGTCTAAGGCGGATGTTGATGAATTATGCAAAGCAGCTAGCATAGACGGTGTAAGCATTACAGTTATGGTTGATGATATAAAACAGATTAACTTGTTAGAAGAATTTGCAGTTAAAAATAAAGTTGAATTTGATACGTTGATTGAAATAGATGTTGCAGACAAATTATTTGGAAGAAATGTTGGCGTTTATAGAAGTCCAATAAGGGAACCCGAAGCAGTAGTGAAACTGGCACAAATCATAAGTAAAGCAAATAACTTGCATTTTAGAGGAATTATGGGCTACGAAGCTCAAAATGCTAGTATAGGCGATGATAAAGCATTGTTTAGATTTGCAAAAAAAAGATCTAGGAAACACGTAAATATTTGGCGCCAAAACTTTGTAGACGCCCTTATTAACGCCGGGTTTCAACCTGAAGTTGTTAACGGTGGAGGATCGGGATGTTTTCAAGAAACTGCTGCCGAACCCTCTATAACAGAAATTGGTATAGGGTCTTTGCTTTTTAAATCGCATATCTTCGATACAATTAATTCTTTGAACGAGTTTTTACCATCTCTTTTTTTCGTTATTCAAATTGTTAGAAAACCAAAAGAAAATATTGCAACTGCTTTTTCAGGAGGTTATGTAAGTTCTGGAAGCGTAAGAGCATTACCCATCCCTGTTATCCCAAAGAATATAATAACATCTAAAGATGAAGAATTCGGAGAAGTGCAAACGCCCTTTACTTTCAACCCGAAGCAATTGGATTTAGATCTTGGAGACCCGATATTTTGTAGGTTCGGTAAAGCAGGAGAACCCTTAGAGCATTTTAATGAAATATATGTTTACAGCAATGGTGAAATTACAGATACATATAAAACCTATAGGGGTTACGGCAAAAGATTTTCATAAAATGAAATAATTATAAATTTCCTAAGCCATTATTAAAATCTCAATTTTGAATAAGTTTATTAATAGATTTTATATTAATTTGAATTATCTTTTAAAAAGATAGAGTTTATCCAAAATGGTAAATAAATCGATAGTATATTGGGCTTCACCGATTGAAGTTCCTTCTTTACAGTATACTGCTGATAATATGTTAACAAATAATCTTGTAAAGACTCGACTTATTTTAGATAAAATTTTAGATCATATTAATTCTGGAGATAAAGTGGGAGTAAAAGTTCATGTAGGGGAAGCACATAATACGAGATATGTACGACCGGACTATGTACGTGAAGTTGTTAAAGCAATTAAAGCTAAAGGAGGAATTCCTACTCTTATTGAGACTCAGGGATTAGGAGAACATGTTCAACACATTAGCATAAATGAAGAGTACAAAATAGGAGTTTGGCATCGACGAAATGCAGCAGATCATCTAAAAATTGCTCATCTTCATGGATACACAGAATCAATTACAGGTGCTCCTCTTGAATTTATTGATGGAGATGAAGGAATTGACAGAAAAATCATCAAAATTGAAGGAATTCAATTCAAAGAAGTTTCTGTAGCTAAAGGTCTTTTTGAGTATGACAAACTCGTTGTTATCTCTCATTTTAAAGGTCATCCATTGGCTGGTTTTGGAGGAGCATTAAAACAACTTGGAATCGGATGTGTTAGTAAACACAATAAACATTTAGCCCATTTCAGTAAGGGAGTAATTGTAAATATAAAGAAATGTAATCCTTCAACATGTAAACAAGAATGCGTAGAATCTTGCCCTATAGGAGCAATTAAGGTAGAAGGGGATTATGCCATAATCGATGCTTTTACATGTTATGGTTGTTTGAATTGTATTCAAAAATGTCCTGTAAAAAGAGCTATTAAAGCGCCTTCTTATAATCCGATCAACACATTCGTTGAACATTTTATAGACAATGCTATGGCAGTAGTAAATTATGGGTCTGAGAAAATTCGATACTTAAATATCGCTATTGATATCCCCGCTCAGTGTGATTGCGTCTCTAATGCGAGTATTCCAGTAGTTCCAGATTTAGGTATTTTTGGATCTTCTGACCCTGTGGCTGTTGATAAAGCATGTATAGATGCAGAAACTGCAGCTCCAGGACTTCCTTTCCTTAATAAAGAAGAAGAATGGACTAAACCAATTGAGAAGGGTATTGAAAAATTTAAAGCTTTAAATCCAATCCTCGATACATCTTTAGTATTTGAAGCTGCTGTTAAAAACAAACTTGGAAACACTAATTATGAATTAGTAAAAATATAACAGATTTTTTTTTTCTTTAATAATATTATTCTATTAATGAGATCTTATCCTGTTATTTAATAAGAAAATTGAAGCTACAGTGTTATGACCATAAAAATGAAGAACTTTATCATTATGAATCCAGATGATAATTGTGCTACTGCTCTCGAAGACATATCAGAAGATTCACAAATTCAAATAAGGGGAAGTTCCATTAATATCAACCAAAATATTCCAATGGGGCATAAATTCTCACTGAAAGATATTAATAAAGGAAAATTAATAAAGAAATATGGTCAAATTATTGGAATAACTACTCAAAATATAAAAACGGGCGATTGGATTCACACACACAATCTAAAAAGTTACTATTTGGAGGTGGCAAAAAAATAACCGAAGAATTCTTTGGTTACCCAAGACCTAAAGGAAAAGTAGGCATTCGTAATAAAGTAGCTGTTATATCTTCAGTAGTATGCGTTAATCACGTCACACAACAAATTGCGAACCAACTTGAAAATGCAGTTGCTATAACGCATCCGCTAGGTTGCGGTCAATTTGGTCCGGACTTTAATTATACAGTTCGAACTTTATCTGGTTTAGGGATAAACCCAAATATTTATGGGGTTATTGTGGTTGGTTTAGGTTGTGAGAATATCAACAGTAAATTATTGGCAAGAAAAATTAAACAATCAAAAAAACCAGTGGAATTCTTTGATGTCCAAGACATTCAAGGAGGAACAACCGCAGCAATAGAAAAAGGCATCAAAATTGGAAAAAAAATGTCAGAAGCTGCAAAAGAATTAAAACGTGAACCGTTCGACTTCTCTCACCTCGTATTAGGTTTAGAATGTGGGAGTTCTGACTCAATATCGGGAATATCTGCAAATCCTTCTTTGGGAATTGTCTCAGATAAAGTCGTAAAATTAGGAGGCACATCCATTCTTCCTGAATTTACAGAATGGATAGGTACAGAACATTTGCTAATTGAAAGGGCAGTGAATAAAAATGTAGCTGAAAAAATCCATTCCACTCTAAATCGATTTATAGAAGGAACTAAAAGACTCGGAATAGATTTCCGAGGAATTCAACCAACACCGGGAAATATAAAGGGTGGATTAACTACAATCGAAGAAAAATCATTAGGTACCATCGCCAAAGCAGGAAAGGCACCTATCCAAGGATTATTAGAATATTCGGAAGCCCCAAAAGGAAGGGGTTTATGGTTAATGATTGAACCGGGATTAGATATAGAATCAATGACGGGTCTTGCAGCTGCGGGAGCACAGGTAATTGTCATGACAACGGGCAGAGGAAGTCCATGCGGAAATCCTGTAGCTCCGGTAATTAAAGTTTGTGGAAATATTAGGAGTTGTGAGTGGATGGCAGGTAATATCGATATAAACGCAAGTAAAATTTTTACTGAAAATAAAACAATTGAGGATATTGCAGAAGTTCTATGGGACAAACTAAAATCAACCTGTAATGGGGAAAAAACTTGTGCTGAAATTCTAGGTTTTAAAGATTTGGCCATTTTGAGAGCAAATACAATCCTCTCAACTATGTATCAGCTATAGATTTTACATAGAACTAATAATCCTTTTTGAACTTAACATAAAATGCATTTAGATTTTTATGAGCTACGATTTTCCAATCGAAAATAAGTAATTTTTTTTTTGTAAAGAAAATTTTCCAAAAAAGTTTATAACAATATCTTTTTTCTGATTATTTGGTGATTTTGATAATAATAAATAAATATCTCTCAGAAAAAGAACTTTCACTAATTTTTAACTTGTTAAAACATCCATTGCGGAGAGGGATTCTTAAACAATTATCTAAAAGTCCACAAGCTTACTCACAGATTTTGAAAAATCTTAATATTCCGGAAAGTAGTATTTTAAACTATCATTTAAGAGAAATGGACGATTTACTGATTAAAAAAGATGTTAATGGAAAATATATATTAAATGAAATCGGTGAAATTTGTTTGCAACTTATACTTAGAGTCAAGGAAAAAGAGGATATTCATAGTTTCAATAAACTTCAGCTATTGATAGAAAATTTAAAATCAATAATATTTTTGTTTCAAATAATATTCTTGCCACTCATAGTTTTTTTAGCATTAGAACTTTACTTGTTAAATATTATTAATTTTTCATCTATTCTTGGAACGTTTGCATCAGGTGCGACTTTTAGTATATTAATATCAACTGGTGTTTTAAATAAAAAAAAAGAATCTGAGAGCATATCGGTGGATAAATTTGGAAAGAAAGAGAAATTTGGGATGTTTTCCGTGCTATTTACTATTTGGATACTTACTTCAATAATAGTTAGTTTATTATTTTATTATTTTAATTAGCTATTCGTTATATTGCGATATAGGATTATTAAATCAAACCAATTTTATATTACTTTAAATGTTGATATTGAATCACTGAATTTTGCACCCAAAAATAATCTTATTCTAAAATTAAATGAATGGGTTCTTATCTCTGAATATTTTTTCTTTATATTCTTTTAACGAAGGAGGACAAAGCTCTTTTTCAGTAGCTTCTTTTTTAAGTGTTTTCATGATTTCTGCTAAATCAACTCCTACAGGACACCAATTCGTACAATTTTCGCAACCTGTACATAAAAATAAAACATCAAAATTATTTGAATTAAGAGAAGGAGATTCTATAGGCATTAGAGGACCTTTTAGAAACTCGTTTAATTACGAAAATGCAAAAAATATCCTAGTAGTTGGGGGCGGAATGGGCGTAACAGCGTTAACTATACTAATAGAGTCTCTAAGACTAAATAAAAAGAAAGTATTTGTAGCGATCGGAGCGAAAGATGAGCCCTCGTTAATATTTGCCGATCGATTAATAGATATAATTCCAAATACGATGTGTACTACGGAAGACGGGTCTGTAGGAAAGAAATGTGTTGTAACGGATCCTATTAAAGATATAATTGAAAAGGAAAATGTCGATCTAATTATTACATGTGGACCGGAAATCATGATGAAACGGGTTCTCGAAATCGCAGATTCTAAAAACATTGAAATTCAAGCTAGTCTGGAAAGAAAAATGAAATGTGGAGTAGATTTATGTGGATCTTGTTGTGTAGGAGAAAAGAACGATATTAGCGTATGTAAAGATGGGCTTATCTTTAATTCGACCCAATTAAAGACATTTCCTCAATTTGGAAGTTGTTCTAAATAATCTTTTTTACTTTTCTTTTGTTTAAATTGTTAATTACTTAAATTTTAAAAAGAAACTATTTTTTAACTAGTATCAATTAAATCTGAATTTACAAACAACAAATGGAAAATTATAATTTAAAAAAAGGATTAATCTGTGGCACAATTGGCGTATTGGGGATCTCTCTTCAACCGATTATTGCCAATTCTAGACCATCTGTTATTGATCCTTATATATTTGCTGCAGTAACAGCTTTAATTATGGCTACAATCTTTTTTCCGTTGTTTGTACTTGAAAGGCACAAATTAAAATCGTCAATAGAAGTAAATTCAGATGAAAAGATATATTCCTTGTTAAACGGATGGAAAAAGAAAAACAATTTAAAGTTTCTTGCTATAATAGGAATTACCTTTTCAATTGTCCCCGTGCTACTATTTTTGAGTTTTGACCTTGCAGGGGCAATAAATAGCTCGCTCACTTTAAAAAGTGAAGTTATTTTCGCTTTATTATTTGGTTACATATTTTTAAAAGAAAAAAGAATATCAAAAGTTCAACTACTATTCTGTGCAACACTATTCTTCGGGGTATATATTGCAATAACACAAGGATCTTTTAATTTACTTGGATTTAATGTTGGGGTTTTAATCTTACTGATAAATGTTGCCTTGTTCACTCTCGTCCACACTTTCACTAAATCTAGATTCGATAGAAATGAACTCTCCCCCATTCAAGTAGTTTTTATTCGAAATCTGTTAAGTGGAATAATATTATTTTCTACATATTTCATTTTTTTTCCTCTAGACAGAATAAATATTGTATTCAATCCTAATTATTTCATATATTATCTTCTGATGGGATTAGATTACAGTGTAAGCTTATTTTTTTGGTATAAAACTTTATCTTATATACAAATAGGAAAAGCTGGCGTAATAAATTCAGTAACACCAATTATAACAGCTTTATTCGCTTGGATCATTCTGGGCGATGTATTCACAATCTTCCATCTAATAGGCATGATAATTATTATTATTTCAATTTACATGATTGTAAGAGAAAAAAAATTAAAAAAGAATCCTATACTTAATGAGAAATAGTAATTTAATCAATAATATGTAGAGGGTAAACACCTAATTTATTAGCAGCTTCAATCATCCATTTTAAACGATCAACTGTTATGTTTGGATGAAAGTTAGCTGGAGATATCATAAATCCACCTCCCCTACCCATTGCGTTTATCGCATTCGCCACGGCTTGTTCTACTTCCTGTTTAGTAGCATCAACTAAGATGCGTTTTGTATCAATGTTTCCAGATAAGCACAATTTATCTCCAACTTTCTTTTTAACCAAATAAGGATCAACCCAAGGAGGTTCGAGGCATTGGAGGCCATCAAAACCAGATTCAACAATAAAATCTAATTGAGAAGTAATGTCACCATCTGTGTGTAGTATATATTTCCCACCCCAATCATGTATTGCTTCTGAAACTTCTTGGTACCGTGGTAACAGATATTTGTTGAAGTATTTTGGACTCATCATTGGACCTCCTTTATGTGCTATATCCCCTCCTTCGAGAAAAATCTTAGCACCACAATCGGAATAAGCTCTAAAAACGGTCAAGACGAAGTCAGTGCAAAATCGAAAACGTTCTTCAATTAATTTTGGATCGTTTTTTAAAGCGCGAGCAAAGTTATTCATCCCCATGCCTTGCCATACAGGAGGAAATACTGATGTTAAAGCATTTTGAGCTATAATACAAATATCATCTTTGATATCTCTACACTTTCTTAGAACTCCTTTATAAAATTTTTTAGCAGTTTTATATTCCTCTTTCATATCTGGCTTAGGATATTTTTCCCAATCATCTCGATTTTTAATATATCCTCCGTAGTAATCTGGATAAGGGTTTCCATCAATATTTCTTACTTTATGTCTCTTTCCAAATATATCCGTCATCTCAGTCTGACTTTCGAAAATGAATGGTATGTATTGTACTCCAACGCCATCAAACCCTATTTCATACCCTGCTCTAACAGCTTTCGAAAAGGTTGATATTTCAATATCGACAATGATAGAATTGATTTTATCAGCCCAATCATCTGGATATTGTTTTTCCATATCGTCAAATACATCAAACGCAGTTCTTTTTGGACGACCTATGATCTTATCAGCAACATTACCATCGATATTTATCGTATGTGTTGGAATTCTATCGGGTTCTTCGAGATTTAAAGCTGCCCATATTCGTTCGAAACTATTCATGATTAATATTTCAACAAAGGAATATTTAATAGTATTTTTTCTTTATATCGAGGTTTAGACTTTTCTATTCTTTTTTGTTGTAAAACTTTTTAATTTTTTATAACTTTTCTTAAATACCTTGATTGAGAAAAAATATATAAGAGGTATCCTTTATGGAGTAGGATCTCTCGTATTAATTGGTATTCAGCCAATTATAATGCTAACAAGACCATCAGAAATTGATGCTTTTCTATTTGCAACGATGACTATAATCTATGAAGCATTGATTTTTTTTCCATTATTCTTAATTGAAAGAAAAAGGTTGAAATTAAGACTAAAAAACGAATCTCCAAGAAATAATGATGTGTTCTCTCTCTTAAATGGATGGAAAAAACATAAAAAATTATTATTATATATCGCTATTAATTTCGCATTTGCACAAGTTCTTTTTTATGTAGCATACGAATTTGCAGGAGCAATTAACGCTTCTCTTGCTCAAAAGACAACTGTGATATTTGGGTTAGTATTTGGAGTTATTATAAATCATGAAAAAATTTCTATCTCTCAAATAATGTTTTCCATCTTGTTATTATTCGGGCTTACTATTGCAGTGACCCAAGGCTCTTTTAATTTACTTGAGTTCAACATAGGAGTTTTAATAATGATCATTACTGCTACTTTATGGATGTTAGGTCATGCTATAACAAAACCATTTATAGGAAAGGATTTTACATCTATCCAACTTGTATTTATCCGAAACTGTTTAAATGGTATTATTCTAATTTCTACATATTTTATATTCTTTCCATTAGAAAATATCAATCTTATATTTAATCCTCTTAATCAATTCTATTTTATAGTTATGGGATTTGCTTATGGGTTTGATCTCTTTTGTTGGTACAAAGCACTCTCATATATTGAAGTATCTACTGCGTCTATCATTATCTCTCCTTCACCTATTATTACAGCATTTTTTGCTATGATTTTTTTAGGAGAAATTTTTACAATTTACCATTTAATCGGCACAATTATAATTTTTCTCTCAATTATAATTATTGTTAAGAAAAAAAGTGAAAAGCTAAGTCTTAGTACGATTGATTACTAAAACTTTTTAATTTTTTATAGCTTTTCTTAAATACATTGAACAAAAACTTAAAGAAAGGTTTAATTTTCGGGGTTATTGGGAATATTTTTGTAGGTTTTCAACCAATCATAGCTAATAGTCGTCCAGCTGTACTTGATGCTCATATTTTTGCCGTAATGACTTGTTTAGTAGAAGCAGTAATTTTCTTACCATTAATTCTTATAGAGAAAAAAGTGAATCTAACTAAAAATAATAATGCAAGTACCAATCATAGCAAT
>JAUWZT010000055.1 GCA_030615145.1 Promethearchaeota archaeon
GAAACAATTATTGCTATTATATTTGCAGATGTTAATTTTATGTTCCATTTTTTTACTCTTTTAGTGGTATTAAGCCTTAATGGCATTTTAAGAGCGGCATTATATCTAAGTGAATATGGATTATCGCTTAAAAAAATGAGAAATTTCAAAATAGTCTTCATTATTATGGATAATTTAGTTATCCAAACTCCTGAGATAGAAGAATATTAACCTAATCGTCATTATCTCTTGGGTTTTTTTTTTTAATGAGTGAATCAGTAATAATAAAATATTTAATGAGTGAATGAGTAATAATAAAATATGTCTGAAATTCACTTTAATAAAGAAGAAGGTTCCCAAATAAAATTATTCACCCCTGGGCCCGTTTACATCCCAGAACGAATATTGACTGAAATGGCAAAACCTAACGACACGCATAGGTCTAAACCATACGCAGAAATGCATCAACTTGTAGAAGAAGGGCTTAAAAAGCTTTTATTTACCTCTAATATTTGCTTAATCTCTACATCGAGCGCCACTGGACTAATGGAAGCTTGCGTAAGAAATTTAGTTAAAAAAGACGAGAAAGCTCTATTTTTTTCGATTGGAGCATTTGGAGATCGTTGGTACAAAATTGGAGTTTCAAATGGGAAGGTCGCAGTAAAAGAGGGCGTTGAATGGGGTAAACCAATAACTCCCGAATTTGCCCAAGAAGCATTGAATAAAGATAAATATGCTGTAGTTTTTATCCAATCAAATGAAACTTCCACAGGAGTTTATAACCCAATTAATGAAGTAATTCCAGTTATTAAAGATTCTGGGGCTCTCGTATGCGTTGATGCGACTTCCTCCATGGCAGGTATAAAAATTGAGGTCGATAAATTAAATATTGATGTATGTTTAGCTTCAGTTCAAAAAGCTTTCACAGTCCCACCAGGACTGGCTTTATGTTCAATATCCGAAGCAGCAATCGAAAAGACTTCTCAGGTTAAAAACAGAGGGCTTTACTTTGATTTTCTTGATTTAGTAAAAAGATCTGAAAAGCACCAAACGCCAACAACGCCACCAATACCTCAGATTAGGGCTTTAGCGGCTCAATTGGATTATATCCTGAATCACGAAGGATTAGAAAAAAGATTTGAAAGACATGAACAATTAGGAAAACGCACTAGGATGTGGGCACGAGATATTAATTTTGAGATGTTTCCAGAGAAAGGATACGAATCAAATACAGTTTCTACTATGAAAAATTCGTTGGAGATCGACATTGGGAAGATGGTCTCAACATTACTAGGAAAGGGCTATCGCATTGTTAACGGTTATGGAGATTTGAAGAATAAGACCTTCCGAATTGGCCATATGGGTGAAGTGACAGTAAAAGATCTCGAAAGCATGTTAAAGATCTTAACAGATATCGTTTCTGATTTAAGGTTGAACCAGTGAAATTATTAAATCTACTCTTTTATTTTTTTATTATTATTTTGTGTTATTTTTTTTCTTGTACAATTAATTACTATATTTAAAATGATATAATTAAATCAGCAAAAATTCTTTTAAACATTAGTTTACTAGAAATATTATTCTATTAATGAAAAACATAAGTAGTGAATTGTATGAAAATATTGATAAGTGACAAACTTGACTCCTCCGGAGTGAAAATTTTTCAAGAAAACGGCTTTGACGTAGTGAAAAACTTTAAAATAACTAACGATGAACTAAAAGAAGAGATTGGAAATTACGACGGAATCGTTGTACGTTCTCGAACCAAACTAACAGCAGAAGTATTAGAAAGAGCGAAGAACCTTAAAGTTATTGGAAGAGCTGGAGTAGGCTTGGATAATGTCGATAGGAAAAAAGCTGCGGAGTTAAACATTGAAGTTTTGAACACACCAGAAGCGCCTTCAGTTTCAGTAGCAGAATTAGCCCTTGGATTAATGTTTACGTTAGCTAGGCATATCTCAAACGCGGATCGAACGATGCATTGTGGAGAATGGAATAAAAGCCAGTATTTGGGCTACACTTTGAAAGGTAAGAAATTAGGTTTAATCGGATTTGGAAACATAGCTAAACAATTAGCAAAGAAAGCCTTAGCGTTAGAAATGGAAGTTGGCGTTTATTCTAGATTTAGTAAAGGTCCTACAGCTATAGAAGAAGCCAAAAACATGGGGTGCAAATTATATTCATCTATTGACGAATTGCTTCAAGATGCTCAAATTATATCGTTACATCTCCCCGCTACACCTCAAACAGAAAATACCATCAATGAAACAAACCTAAAATTAATGAAAAAAAATTCTATCATAATTAATACGGCTAGAGGAAAGCTAATTGACGAAAAAGCTTTATTAAAAGCCTTAGCAAACGAAGAGATTGGTGGAGCTGCGTTAGATGTTTACAGGAAAGAACCGTTAAAAGATATGGAGTTATGTAATTTCGAGGGGAATTTAATTCTTACGCCTCATATAGGAGCTCAGACCATAGAAACACAAGTACACGCAGCTACTAAAATCGCCGAAAAAATGTCAGATTTCTTAAAAAAATTATAAAATAATAAGATTTAGATCTTTCTAAATTAATTAAAAAATAAATTTTTTTCACATATTTTAAATTCTAGAAATTTTCACGACCGTAGAGAAGTATGCTCCTGAATTTCCTGACTCCTCAGGTTTATCTGGAGTAAATATATTAACATTCTCAGATTCAATATTAACAAAAGGCGCCCCAGAATAAATCAAAGCTGTGCCCGGTTTTAAAGCGATATTTTGATCTAAGATATATCTCGCTTTACTAAACTGGTTAGAAACTAGTACTTCTTGTGGCGGCTTTATTCCGAGTGATTCAATATCAAAAGGATTTAGGAATATTTTTCGAAAGATTTCCTTGTAGCCTTCATGAATTTCGCCGAATTGGGAGTGTATAAAATATTTATGAGACGGCGAGAGTAAATAAAATTCATTCTTATTTCGCCGTAGCAAAACATCTAATTTTTGGTCAAATAAACTAATATGGGAGTTGTGGATTTGAATTTTACCATTAGAGGTTGGAAAGTTTAAATCGTTAAAAGGAATATCATTAGTTCCGAACGGAATATGATACCCATTGTCTCTTAGGTTTTGTTGAATATCCTCGGGTAATAATCCAATACATTGTTCAACTATTTCTTCTTGACTTTCTAAAAGAAAATTATCATCAGTCCATCCAATTTTTTTAGCTAATAATTGAAAAAACTCATAATTCGATAAACAATCCGAATATGGACAAGGACCTCCTTGATTTATAGATATCCCTGGTATAAAATAAGGTGTGATAAAGTCATCGCATTCGAGGTCAAATTTTGCGGGGATAATAATATCTGCAAATTTTGTCGTCTCGTTTAAAAACATGTCTAATACTACTACATATATATCATCCCGGGATAATGATTTTCTAAGAATGTTCTGATTAGGGAGAGAACTAGCTGGATTAAAATTATAGATAAATAACATCTTGAAATTATTTGAGTTTAAGGAGGTTCCGAGATTTACAAGCGGAATAGTTTCATATGGTGCACATTTTTTTGGTATAGTAATATAATCAATAAGTGGATCCAGAAATTCTTGGTTAAAGCCACTCTGAGAAAATAAAAAACCTGTTCCTGGTTTGCCAAAATTCCCAAGAAGGACTTGAATCAGAGCTATTGAATTTAGAAGTTTTCCACCATAAAAGTACTTCTGGGGTCCAAACCCTACGATAAAAAGAGTTTGATGTTTATATTTAAAGAGGAGATTTATGAATTCTTGTAGATTTTTACGATCTACGCCTGTTTGACGATATATTTTATCTTCATCAATTTTTTCAACTTTTGTAAAAAGGTTCTTGTAGTTGTCAACATGTTGATTGATAAAATCTTTATCGAATTTTTCAGATGTTATAATTTTATTCAAAATTAATTTGACAATCAGATGGTCGGTACCAGGGAAAGGTTGTACAAAAATATTAGAATTTTCTACTAATTGGGTCTTAATCGGATTCACTACAACAACAATTGAGCCGTTTTTAATTGCTTTATTAACCAAGAAGTAGGCGTGATTATTTCGATCGGATAGATTACTTCCCCACACGACAATTAAGCGATTATTGGGATTGATGATTTGGAAAGTATTTGTGGTAGAATATGTACCAAACAATTCTTCTAAAGCCGAGCATCCTCCTTCATTACATATACCTTTATTTGTAATTGTAGCACCAAGATTACCGAAGAATCTAATGGGAGCATATTTTGAGATTAAACCGTTGTTCCCTGCATAGTATGCCGCTACGATAGATGAGGGGTTAAATTCATTCTTGACTTGTAGTAATTTTTCAGCAATAATATTTAATGCTTTTTCAAGAGTAGTCGATTTAAAGGAATTACTACCTTTCAGACCAGTTCGAATTAATGCAGTTTTAATTCTTTGCGGATGGTACAATAACCTTTCTCTCTGATTTAATTTCGCGCATAAAAATCCATTGGTGAAAGGGTGGTCTTTTAAAGGTTTAGCAATTAGGAATTTCCTCTCAGGAGCTTGGTCGTTCCATTCTCCCATAAATACACATGAACCGTAGCAATCTTTGGAGCAAGTTCCATATCTTTTTGTAGGCTCTATCTTATTTCCCAATCTTCTAAACTCCAAATTTAAATGGCATTTTTATTTTTCAGCCAAATCGTGAAGAACCAGCCCCGACAAAAGCTTAGGATCAAACCAAGTAGATTTCGGTGGCATCACACCCCCTGCATCAGAAATAGCCTCCAAGTCCCTTATATCGACGGGATATAGGTTGAAAAATATATCATTTCCCTTTTCTGATATATATTTTTCCATGTTGTTTGGATCTTGAATACCTCCTACAAAAAAGATGTTTTCGTCGGAGCGAATGTCGTAAATTCCTAGAATAGGGCCTAAAACTTTATCTTGAAGTATAGCAACGTCTAAGCTATCTCGTTTTGAGCTAAACCTTTTTTCTTTTACTATTAAATTGTACCAATTTCCTTTGATGCACATGGCGAGTTGATGTTTTTTTTTTGGATTAAAGGCTTTTTTAACTTGTTTAACCTTATAAATTTCTTCCATTCTTTTTAAAAATTTGTCTACATTATCTGACAACTTTTTTATGACCCTATTGTAAGGTAAAATCAAAATCTGATCGTCTGAAGCAACATAAGACAATAAATATTGCCACGGAGCATTGGATTTATCAGTTTCAGTAGTGTTTCTCAACTGAGTTTTTCGGTATTCAGCTGCGCTCGCTGCGCGGTGATGTCCGTCTGCTATGTAGACTTTTTTATCTTTAAAGAGATTTGATAATTGATCAATAATATTTGGGTCTGTCTCTTGCCAGATTAAGTGCCGATAACCGTATTTTTCAAAGTCAAATTTAGGTTTTTTTTGTTTAATTAACTCTATTAATTTATTTATCTCACGATCGGCGCGAAAAACTGACCATACGAGACCAGCTGCGACATTAGTAGCCACTATATGTTTAGTTCGATCTTGAAGAGGTTTTTCACGAGTATGTTCGTGCTTTACTATATTGCCATCTTCGTAATCTTGAAGTGAGATACCCACAATTAACCCTTGTTGACTAAATTGAACGGACTCTTGGCGATAAACATATATGCTTGGAGTGTCATTTTGGACAATAAGGTTAGTAGTTTTAAATTTTTCATAAGCCATCGAAGCATTGTTATAAATTTCTTCGTCTTCACCATCGGGTAGTATAAGTTGAATTAATGAATTGGGGTTTTTTTTCAATTCATATTCTTCTTCTTTTCCAATAACATCGTACGGATTCGTAGTAAATTCGTTTGGGTTAATTGGATTATAGGGTCGTATAGCTGAGATTCTAACCATAATATATGATTTAAAAGTAATTAAATTTTAAATTAGTTTCCATTATTTTGCAGAGATTAAATCATAAAACCTTCAATTCGAAGTAATCTTCTTTTAAGATTAATCTGCCAATCATCATCCATTTTTCCCATGAAACCTCCTATTTTTCCATCTTTTTTTATAACTCGATGACATGGAATAATCAGGGGCAGCGGGTTATTTCTTAAAACGCTTCCGACGGCTCTAAACGCTTTTGAATTTATCTTTTTTGCTAGTTCAGAGTAAGTGGTCGATTCACCGGGTCTAGTCTTTATAAGAGAATTTTTTACTTTTTGGGAAAAATCCGTTTTAAACTTATTTTTAAAATCTAGCAAGACATCTATACTTTTCATCTCCTCAAATAAATCTATATTGGTACCCGTTAGATAATCGTTAATCGCGTTTTCCAACTGATTCAGTATACTACGTTCTTTAGCATCTTTATAGTTAGATATTTCAAATTTGTTTATTTTAATATACTCCAAAATAGCTGATTCGCTTTTAAAAAAGCTGATCTCATTTAAACAGATTTTTTGCTGGCTCTTTAGATAATCATAAGATATAATTATAAACGGATCAATAACATTAGGTTTAAAATAAAATACAGAAATTTCAACTTACCTCCACATCTTTAAATATAAAATATTTTTTAAATATAAAAATATATAAATTGAATCTATTATCTCAATATTAATATTTATTGGTCTTAATAGATAAATAATAAATATAGTTTTTAATTATCAAAAAAATTGAACTATACATATAATTAAAGAATCGAGTAAATAAAAGATGCCTAAAGATTTAAAAAATATAATAGATAATATCGAATCGAGCGAAAAAGAAAGCGCTATTCTCCTATCTAAAATGGATAGGTTAAAAGAAATGATAGAAAAACAGAAGAGGGTTCTGATAGAGCATGAAGCTATTATTGAAGAACAAAAAATAAAAATAACAAGAATGTATGACATTCCTGAAGATGTCTTAGAACTAAAAGAATTAGTTGGAACTCAAAGAGCAATGCTTAATCAAAGAGAAAACGAAATGGAACTAGCAAAAGGCGAAGTTCTGGCTATTCAAAAAGAATTAGAATTTATGAAGAAACAAAACATCCCCACCCAACGAAAATTAGAGGAAGGTTTTGAATTAATTGGAAATTTAAAATCAGAACTTTTATTGAAAGAAGAAACTATTAAATCTTTACAAATTAAAACACGAGAAATTCAAGCTTTTGCTGATAAAATTCAAGACGAGCAAGTTAGATTGTTGACTGATATGGATCAAAAGTGGAAAAAAGAACTCGAGCAATTGAGATTGGACCATATAGAAGAGAAAAAGGATTTAGTTGGAAAAATTTCCGATTTAGATACTTTTTTACTTGATTCTAAACTGACATCTACTGAAGCCACCTCAGAAGCTAAAGACTTAAAATCGCGGTTTAAACAGATTCGCGATAGCCAGGAAAATATGATTAATAAATTAGAAGAGGCACTAAATAAAAGACGTGAAGCGGATGAAGAAGTTATAAGACTTAATAAAGAAATGGAAGAACTTAGAATTTTCAGACAAAATAACGTTAAGAAGATTAACTATTACGATAAATTAACCGACTTGATGGAACACGAAGCACAGTTTAAAGCATTCTTAATAGTAGAACAAGTAGGTTCAATGACATTAGATGATTTAAGAAACGCCTTAGGATCTCCTATCGTATTGGTAAAAAAATTAGTGCAAAATTTAGAGAAAGTCGATCTGTTTGAAATTAATGAAGCTGGTAAGATTTCTGTTAAAAAAATAGAATAACTCTAATTTATCAGAATTTTACTCTTATTTTTTAATTATTGAACTAAGGTTTAACAAACCTTTATTAGAAGTATAGTTAGTTGGTTTTTAAAAAATATAATTTGAGATTCAAATCCTTGCTAAATCTTTATATAAATCGGGTAAACGTTTCATAAATTTTCCATCTTGTACCTGATCGAGTATTTCTGCTGCTATCGTTTTTAAAATTTCTCGATATTTGTTTGGTTTTTCATCTCTACGCAATAACAACGCAACTACGTAATTCTCCACGCTAATATAGTCATCTCCTACGCCAGAAAAGAAAGAAACCACTTTGTTGTTCTTTAAGCTAATCGATGCGAAACCTGGCTTCAAGCTCTGATACCGGTGAGAGGAATACACCTGCGTGAGCAAATTATTTGTGATTTTCAGGTTTTCAGGGTAAAAACCTTCATTTATTGGTCCAATTTCATTGTCCCAGCGAATAATTAGAATACCTACAGGCACTTTATAACTCCTCCGTCAAGCTCCTTTAAGATTTTTAATTTTTGAAATTTAATTTAGGTAAATTTACATATTTTCTTAATAACTAATATAACTAATAACTAATTAACTAAATAATTAAAAATTATGTTTATAAAATTTTATATTTAGTATTTTATTTTTTTTTTCCAGATTTTTTTCATTCTACTTATGTTGTAGATACAACTAAGTTTTATAAGATAATAATATTTAGATACGTTCTTTAGAAATCAGAAAAAATAGATATATGGAACTAATATTAATCTATATAAAAATTAGGAATCCGTAGAGAAAGAACAAAACAAATATAAGTGATATTTTTCTTTATTTTTAGTAAAAGATTCAAATTTATAAAATTGTAATATAGGCAAACGATAATGGGCATGTTCGATACGATTAAGTTTCCGAGACCAATTGCGTGTGCCACTTGTGGAAAACTACACGAAGACGCGCAAACTAAACAGTTTGAAAAGATGATGACTAATTACTTTGTGGGAGATATCGTTCCAACAACCGTGATTCATGGCGTCGTTGAAGAGAACCTCATCTGCGATCACGATTCCGATGGAGAGAAGTATTCCTTCGATCAAAAGGTTTATCTTGTAATTTGGCATGGCATATTAATTGATGTTGCAAGTTCCGTCGAAGACGCAAGAAAAAAATTAGATTCGTTTGGATTCGGCGACTTGTTCTTTTTATATCAATCGTTATACAAGGAACGAAACGATTTTCAAGCAAAATACAGTCGGCTCAGGCATTGGATCGAGAGTTATCGCGAGTTTCAACAATTATCAAAAGAAGAACAACAAAGAATTAAGTCCGAGGATCGTAAATTTATGGATTTCGCTTACTTCAATTTACTTCCCCACTTGAATAAAGAAGATCCGCTTCTCTCGTTTTTAGAAGAATTAGACGGCTTAGACCTTTCTGACAAGACATTGCTCTTTTAGAGTTCGAGTTTTTAAAATTGAGCGAGATACACTCTCGGCACAACATTCTCGGAATTCACAAATTCGACGACCCGAACAGGTTTTACGAGATTAGTCGGCGATAAATAAAGATATTAAATTAAGAGATCAAAACCTAATATATTAAATCCCTTGCTTTCATGTAAAAACTCAAAACCAAAAGAAGTTAAATATTTTACAATTGGATCGTCTTTTTTTGCTTCAACTACTAAAAGTCGACAACCAATATAATCCTTTATGTAATTACACCTACCTCGTGCAAATAAAATCAAGTCTCTTCCTAAATTATAACCTCTATATTCATTATTAATTGCAATTCTTCCTATTAATGCAGCAGGAACTTTTTGAATGCCAAATTTTTTGCTTTCTGCTAGTCTTAGCATGTAATTGGATAATGTAATAAAACCAACGACTTTTTTAGACTTTATATGATAATAAAGATATATTTTTGAAATAAGATTTTTTTCATTGAATCTTGCTTTTTCATGCAAAAATTCATTTAATTCATTGTTTTCGCATTGAAATGAACTTAAATCAATTTCATCTTTAAGTTCTATAATAATGAGGTCTTTTCTTATTGGATCTGACACTTTTACTCAAAAAATAATTATTATTCTTTATTAAAATCTTGGTTTTTTAACAGCATCTCATTATAGAATTCCAAAGCTTCTTCAGAAAATTTTTTAGCTTTTTCATTCGGTCCATGATCCATCAATCTGATCAAATTTTCCGATTCTTCACTCGTTAAAGTGATATCTGTAAATTCCGAAGTATTGATACAAAAATCAATCATATTCTTCTTTAATGCTTTCTCTTCTGTTTTTTCTACCATTTAGAACTCCAATATGTATTTTAATAGTTCTATATATTAAATAATAATTTTTCTTTATATCTTTATTAGTATTTTTAATTTGAGATCTCTTTCCCACTTAAATTTAGAATGTAATAAATGGGAAGATTTAAACTATATCCATAATATCTAATCTTTTTTTGATTCTTTCAAAAGTTTTTAAAAAAGAATCGAGATCGGTTTTTGTATTAAGATAATAATCCGCGTCTGTTCGAAAAGTTTTCATACTTATCAAATGATTACCTAAAATTGAATCAAGGTCATTAATTGCATCGATTAATTTTGTATGGAAATGCTCAGTATCAATGTGAGAAAGTTTTTTTATTAATCTAATGTGATGCAATATCCCATAATAGATTCGTCCAATAGCAGTTCTATTTCTTACTTCAAGACTATAATTATTGTCATTAATTATGGTCTCCCCTAAAATAATAAATTCTTCTGGGTTCAATATCATCCACTATATATTGATCTAAAAATAAAATATGTTCTTTTAAAAGTAGATATTAATGAAGGAAATTCTTGTTTGATTAAATCTTCTTGTTCTTCAATAAATTCTTCTAATAAATCTAAAATAAAATCAAAATCATCAATAGGAAATGCAATCTTTATTATAATTCTTTTTTTATCAGGATTCTCGATTTCAGTTTTATAATCACAATTTCCATGAATATGATTAAATTTATTTTTAATTAGGAAATGTAGGAAATAACTTTTTAACCATTGAAAGTAATATGAGAATTCATAATTTTGGATTAAATAATCATTAAAATTTTTAGTTAAGGTCATATATTCAGCAAATTTATCTTCAATGTAATTTTCCTTAAACTTTATAAAAAGAGATTTAGAATCGTAATTCTCCATAATATAATAAGTATCAAATATATATTCTAATGTCTTTTTATTTTTTGACCAAAACCTATCTAATTGGATTCCTCTTGATAAATAACGCTCAAAATAGGTTTCAAGAGCGTACATCATCTCTTCAGATCTTAAATAGTACATTCTATTCAAATCTGTTTCAATAATATTATAATTGCTAATCATATCTAACACTTACATGTCTTTTACTTATTAAACGAGCACGTTCTCTCTTTGTAGCTTCATACTGAATTCTTTCACCGTGATAAACAATGAATTTTAGCATTTCAAATATCTCGATTGATTTTTCGCTATTTAATTCACTTGGTACATCAGACATATATTCAATTAATTTAAATGTCTTTGATTTTAATTCCTCAAGAAATTTAATGTCTATTTCGTCAATATATTCTTTAACTCTTAATAAAGAATTCCGATAAATATCAGAAAGTTCAGAAGAAAGAAAAACTAACATCTCGTCTCCAATTTCAATCCCATAATGACATAAATCTATAAAATAATCACCAGCTATCGGATAATCCTCTTTTTTAATAAAATAAATAATTTTTCTTGATATATTTTCAATGTATACATCGCTCATATTTCCCACCAATCTATTTTTTTTAATAATTATTAAAAAGTCATTTTTTTTTGTTGCATGTCATTATGATTTTGTAGAATTAAAAAAAGTATCTTTTTTTGTCGGTTATAATTTCATACTACGCTATATTTAATCATTGTATGATTGAAGAAATATCTAATTAAATAAACAGAATTTAGAATAAAACTCATTTTTTTCGATTTTCTCAATAGTAAGTTGGAGGAAATCCTCTTCTTCAAGTTTAATAATTCGATAATCTATTTCTTTTAATCACTTCTTCAATCATCAATGTTGTCTATCTAATTTATAATTTGAATTAATATGTAGATATCTTTCAATTAATATGGAATAACAATTAGAAGGCTAATCTCTAAAGTAAAAATTTAAATTAAAACTATAACTTTTCAATATTACACTTAAAACCTAATTGGTTTAATAAAAAACATCTTACTATTAGAAAACATCTATTATCGTAGCATAAAATTTTGGCGGGATTACCGAGTCTGGTCAAAGGTCTTATGGTTTAGAAGGGTCAAGACCGATTATAGGTGCTGGACTTAAGATCCAGTGGCAAAGGCCTTCGGGAGTTCAAAATTGTTGGGGGATTTACCTAACATTGAAATTCTCCCTCCCGCCATCTCCTTGAAATCCCCTTTCCCACCATCTCCTTGAACACCTCCTTGAACTAGCCTTACCAATAAGTAAGTTTGCTAAAATCTAGGATTATTGAAAATAGGATAGAATAAAATTAATAACAGCATGATTTCTAATTAATTATTATTTTAGTAAAAATCAAATGAGATTAATATGAAATTAATTGAAATTATTGGTTTAGAAGAAAAGCACGCTCAACTTTTAGGAAAAGCAGGTATAAAGGAGATAGAAGATCTTTTGGCTCTTAGTTACTATCAGATTAAACAATTAGCAAGAACAGTAGGCGTGACAGTAAATAGACTTGATACGTGGCAAGAACACGCCGATCTAATGAGAATTGAGGGGTGAATCCTGAAATAGCTAACGCTCTAAATCTTATAGGTATCGATTCTGTCAAAGAATTTGCTTACAGAAATTCTAAAAACACAGTTGAAAAGTTAAAATTGTTAAAGAAAGACAACCCAAAAGTCCTTACAAAGCTTCCAACGCTTAAAAACGTTGAAGAGTGGACTAACTACGCAAAAAATTTAGCAGAAGTGCCAAAAAAGGATGAAAAACCGAAAAAGAAGCCATCACCTAAGAAAAAACCCTCACCTAAAGAAAGTCCATCCTCAGATATACCGATTATAGCAAATTATAAGCCTTTTGAAAAATTCGAGAAAGATTATGGTAAATTTGGTCCAGGATATTGGAATAGCAAATGGAAAAAGGCGCCAATTATCTACACTGGAAGAGCTTTGCGAGGAGAATCGTACAAAAAACAAATCGATGTAGATGTGAAAGCGTTCATAAAGGATAACGACGCAATATTATGGCACGTTATAACTCAACTTAATCTAAGGAAAGAAAGTTCAAACGAAACGGCTTTGACGATCCAGAATTTCGTATGCAATTTTCTAAAATATAAGTACGACGATATCGCGTCAGAATGTCCTGAATTCTGGTTATTTCCCTTCGAGGCAATTCAATCAGAGATAGGAGATTGTGAGGACGGAGCTATCCTCATCGCTAGTCTGTTAATTAATGCGGGCGTTCCTTCGTGGAGAGTCAAAGTGTGTGCCGCTCAAGTAATGGCTGATCCGATTTTTGCACCCTCAGATTCGGAGTTGGGAGGACACGCGTATTGTATATATTTGGCAGATCGTCCAGAATCAGAAAGAAAACTAGAGTGGTTAATACTAGACTGGTGTTATTTGCAAGATCCTGAGGTTCCAATCGATGAAAAACCATTAGCGCGAGATGGTGGGCAGGGAGGTGCTTATCGAAACATTTGGTTTACTTTTAACGACGAGGAATCGTGGGCACAAAGTAGTTTTGAAGTCAAGGAAGGACGAATTAGCCGAAATCGCACGGCACAGAAAGACGAGGTTTTAACGCCTCTAAAAGACATCTTAAAAAGTCTAGCAAGTAGTGAGCTCAAAAAAATATTTTTGAAATTAAATATTGAGATCGAATAAGTTTATACCTCAATAGTGATCTTTTATTTTTTACTTTTTTTAGTATCTCCTTCTTTACTATTATCTTCTTCGAATAATGAAGCGCTACAATAAGGACAAAAACGAGCCCCCTCTCGGCCTACTTCAGAACCACAGTTATTACATTTTATTTTAAATTCAACTGAAGAAGGGATCGTTTCAATTACATATTCGGAAATTTCCTCCATTAACTTCTGTACTTCCTTGATTTTGTCTTCTTTTACTTTTTCGGGAAAAGAGTTAATGTAAATTGAAGAAAGTTCAATTAAAACGTTTCGAACAAACTTAAGTTGGTCAAAGAAATTTTTATTTACTTTTACTTTCAAGATTTCTTCTCCAGCCTCAGATAGAGAATACACCTTTCGAAGCGGACCAACTTGGGTTCTGACGGTCCTTACTTCTAAGAATCCGTCTCTCTTTAATTTAGATAGAAGCGGATAAATGGTACCAGACCTAGCCTCCCACGTTCCCGCAAAGTGTTCGTTTAAAACCCTGATTAAATCATAACCTGAGATTATTTGGTTATTAAATATGTGTTCTATAATCGTAAATTCGAGCGGAGTTAATCTTCTCTTTTTAACATTGTCAAAAATCTCCCGTTTAATTTTTGAACGTATTTCTGCCATATCTTCTTCGAGATCTAGAGATTTACCTAACCACATGCGGATTTTACCATTTACGATTCTTTTAATTACTTACTTTTTTTTCTCAATTTCTGCATTTCCTTTTCAATTGCTCGCTCCATTCGCGATTGCTTTTCGCCTTCTTCATAGAGATTTTTATTAAAGAACCCTAAGTATACAATAAAGTGTATTATCAAAGCCAAGCCCCAAAAAAAGGCGGGAAAAACAGCCCAGTAATACAACCAGTAATACAAAAAGGGTACATTTAGTATATGGTTAATGTAGTTGTTAATAATAAACAAAAATAGTATTACAACAATATATGCTACCGTATTAAAAATTACAACTCTTTTAGCAATGGGGTAAACACCTCTAGCATAAACAATATATGCGGTTATATGAATAACCAATCCTATCAACCAACCAAAAATCACAAAAACAACCCACAATAAGAATGGAGTAAATAGCATATTTATTGAAATCAATAATACTATCGTAAATATATAGGCGGTTAAATGAATTTTAACTGAAAGTCGAAACTTAATTTTCAAAGCGGCTATACGGCGCAGATTTTCTTCCGAAAAACCATTTTCATTAGACTCATTCACAATTATTCGTCTCAAATAATTTTAATTTTATTTATTATCTTAATATGATTTCTATATTTTTTTTTATAATGAATAATTTATGATTTGCTGATTATTTAATAACTTTAATTATTATTTACTTATAATCCTATACCCCAGAAAAATCCCGAAAATTATATTTATAAATTAGAAATATAAGGGAAGGCTTTTATTTTTATAATAGAAAGAGATTATTTAACTTAGTCATTAACTCTATCATAATTCAAAAAGAGGAGTTAAAGCAATAAA
>JAUWZT010000116.1 GCA_030615145.1 Promethearchaeota archaeon
ACCATGCCCTAATAGCAAAAATCGTATATCTCCTTCGCTCTTTCTTTTTGGTAAGGTAAAGGGGCGATTTCTTTCGACTAACCTTAAAGCGTGGTTAACTGAGGCGCCCTCTCTAAGAAAGTCGTGATATTCGTCGAAATACTTTTGGGCTTCTCTATATGCGTTTAAAGCTTGATTTTGATTTTTTCCTAATTGTCTTCCGAGTTCGATGGCCGCCGTAGATATCGGAAATTCTTTAACATTTACTTCGAAATTCAAAATTTTTGGAACACCGGGTAAGATTTTAATTACATCGGGTAACGACAAAAATTTAGGGCAGAAATAAGACTCTTTTACTTCAGATACATACCTAGGCACAAAAACAAAGTCTAAATCAGGATGATCTCTTACTAACCTTAAGAGTTGACCGTAATATATCTTGACTGGAATACACAATTCCCCAAATCCGTGTGTTACGCCTTCCTCAACGATCTTCTTGTTTGTAAGGGGACTTATAACGATTTCAGCGTCCAGTTCTTCCAGTATTTTTTTCCAAAATGGAAAATATCTATAAAAATGAAGTGCCCTTGGTATCCCTACTTTGAACCGTTTCTTCTCTGTTTGTTGAGATGCTTCCATTTGTTCCACTTTTATTCTCGTTTAGGCATCTGGGCTATCGTATAAAAGCAAATCTTTAATTTGAGCCATCATATTATCCGTTAAACGCTTTAATTCGTCGTAATCTGGCATTGGTTTGCCCCAATGTTTTTTATGTTCCATGAATGGGGGTCCTGCTTTTAATATAGAACCTCTATAGAAGTTCAACATCTTAGCGTGTTTTGGGTATGTATTTTCTGTACCCGTAATTCCTACTAATAAGATGGGTACTTGCTTTTCGATAGCTAATCGCATAGCACCTGTGTGGCCCTCTAAGAGTTCACCACCGCCTGGATTAGTCGTTCCTTCGGGGTACATCATAACTAGTTCTCCGTTATCAAGGAGATATTTAGCGTAATTATACGAATCGACATCGTGTTGCCCTCTTTTTAATGGAAACGCGTGGTGGGTTCTAACCCAAGCGTTAACGATTGGGAATTTAAACAGACCCTGTTTCGCCATTTGGTAAAGAATACGCTTTTTATAGTACGTCATACAAGTCGCGGTCATAATTACGTCCCACTCAGAATTGTGGTTGGTACAAAATACTGCTGCCCCGCTATCAGGAATATATTTGTCAAAGTCAATTGCTTTATATGGTATCATTAAGTTGCCTAAATTATGGACTAACCACCCATAGATAGCTTGCGACGGTGATGCAAAATGTTCGCGTAGTCCAAATGCTTCTAACGATTTTATGAAGGAGTACCAGATGTCGTCAACAAGTTGTATAGCACCCATTCCTACACTTTTTAAATAACTCAAAGCTGAATTTGATTTTTTGGGTTTTTCAACATCTTCAGGGGAACCAATCGATAGCTCTTCTTCCTTTTTCTTTTTTCTTGTGTCCACAATGACATATTCTCTTAAATCAAGAACATTCTGCCTTAATTCATTGGTTAGTCTCTTAATTTCTTCGTAAGAAACATCGTCAATATTATACTTATCGTAGTAAATCGGATCACCTACGCGTACTTTGACTTGAGTTGGTTTCATGACCAAATTACCTTTTGGTAACGCATTTCTAGACCCAATCACTGCCATTGGAACAATCGGCACACCCATTTCAATCGCGAGTCGAACTGCCCCCGTTTTAAACTCTCCTAGTTCCCACCCAGTTTCCTCCCTAGACCGGGTACTTTCAGGGAAAATCCCTACCCATTCACCACCTCTGATAATCTCTTTGGCCCTATCCCAGCCTTGCTCAGGATTCTCTCGATCTATTTTAAAGGCTCCTAAATTTGTAAAAAGCGTTTTAACTAAAGGAGTTTTAAAATTATCCAATTTACTCATGTATTGGATTCTTCTTTGACAAGCAGAACCGTAGAAGAATGGGTCTAAATGAGACTCGTGGCTTCCTACAAGAATGCCAGCCCCATATTCCGGAAATAAATTTCCTAAAGGATATTCTACTTTAAAATTCCAGAGCAAGCGGGCAAAAAACTTTATATAAATAAATGCCATCCAATATTGGACTTTTCCCTCTACTTCTCCAATGTTCAATCGGTCAATAGCTTGACGATAGAGGTCGTTTAATGGATCAATTGGATTATATTTTAAAATTTGATACATCGAGTTCTGATGTCGTTTACCAAACTTTAGATCTTCCTTTTCTTTGTCTTCAGCAGTTTTTATAATACTCGTATCTGTTGAAGTTTTATATTCTTCTTTAAGCACCATTAATTTCCTCCTCCTAGGATTTTATCTCAATCCTATTTTGAGTATTTGAATTTGATAAATCTTTATTTTCAATTATTCTAATTAATTCATCTAACGAGTCAATTAATAAACTTGGGTTAAATTTCGCCAACATCTCTCTTTTACTCACTCCGCTCGCAACACCAATTGTCCAAACTCCAGCATCTCTTCCTGCTTCAATATCTGAAGGCATATCTCCAATCATTACAAATTCCTTCAATTTGCAGGATTTATAACTTTCAAAAACAGGATTTAACGCGTTTGGGTCGGGTTTTAGAGCGGGAAGTAGATCTGCTCCAAAAATTCCTTTAAAAAAGCTTTTAACTTTTTTTTCTTCTAAATGAGGAATTATATTCTTAGTCTGGTTGTGAGAAACAATAAATAAATCGTAATTTTTTTTATATTTATTAAGAAATTCCGTTGCTTCTGGATAAAACGATGCGTCTTTCGCGTACTCTAGATAACGCGTGAAAATTTTCGTTGCTATTCGTAGTTTTTTTAAATATGTTAACGATTTGAGCGATTCTATGTATTTAAACAAATTGAAAGACTCCAATACGATTTTTGGAAGCGGGAGCCCTTGAATCGTCTCCATTAAAGCCCCTATTTCTTGTATTGTGCTTTCAATGTCAGCTGAAATGTGTTTTTCCTCATAAACCTCTTCTATTGCGTCCTTAAGCGTTTTTCTGATATCGAGGATAGTTCCGTCAAAATCAAAGATAATCCCTCGAATCGTTCCATTTTGAAGCCGTTGCGCCAAGGTTGAGATATTGCTTATCATACATCACCAGGTTGACTGTCAGCAAGCATTATTTTTATTTATTAAAAAAGGGCAAAAATTTTAATAACTTTTATATTTATTTAGATGAATTAAGTTTACTTAAATGAATTTCTATATAAAAATATAATCATCTTATGATCAGTATGATCAGTATGTATTGTTATACATCTTAGTTTTTACTTAATTGAATTTTCTGTAATTTCTAACATTTCTTTTTAATATTAATTATTTAATATGCGAACTTTAGATGTTAAACTAGGAAATATATATAATGTAGAGGTAATTAGTATGCAAGAGTAGATTAAACTTCAAGGGATTAAGTATCTTCACGCTGATTTTCTTCAAACTATTCCACTAACAAAAAATATTTATAAAAAACTGTTTCTAAAAAGAAAACCCAAACCCAAGCGATATACAAACTAATATTCTTGCTTCTTTTTAATATACAGTTAGTTTCTTTTTTTAAGACAATAAAACTTTTTATTTCATGGAGTTGAAATAACTTTAAATATAAATTAATAATACAGAAAAAGAATTGACAAATATGTCAGAAAGTAAACTTGGTAAGGTTAAAGAAGGAACTTATCCGGAGGGTGTTTTTAATCTTTATAACCCATTAAATTCAATTGATAAATTTAAAGAGAAATTCGCTAAAGAATCCTTTAAGATTTTATTAAATCCAAAAGATGGTGAGTATGCTGCTTTGGTAACTGTTGACAAAGGAGTAGTTTCCGTAGAGGGAATTGAAAACAAAGATAAGAAGGACTTAACAGTGGAGAAACTTGGTTGGGACGGCATGATGAAAACGACAAAAGCACTATTTGAAGATATTGGTGATGGAAAAATGTCGCAAAGCGATATCATAAAGAAAGTTGTTGCCCGCAAAATAAAAATGAAAGCTCCAAAATTTCTATTGAAGTTAACCGAAATGCAAAGCTTTTTAAAAAGTGACTAAGCAATTTAAATAAAAATTTCTTTTTTCTTTTATTTCACGAATGTGTTAAATTCTTGATTTAAATTAGCGTTATTTTTTTCTATTTTCTCTGAAACTTATATAAAAGTTCTATTCTTCATCTTTTAGCTATTTTAATAAACTTTAAGTTCAAGATTTCGCTTTCCTTATTACCGTTAACAAATTCTTCTTATTAATATAATGAAAGCAGATAATTACAGAGTGTTTCCAATATTATTTTTAGCATTTACGCGTGTTGCGACAGGCGTGGCGATTGGTTTAGCTATTCCACTTTATTTAATTGAGAGAGGATTAAATCCAGTAATAATTGGATTCATTATTTCTGGAACAGCCATGGCATACTTATTTTCTCCTTTAATCTTTAGAAATGTACAGAAAAAGCTTGGCGTAAAACCTACGATTATCATATCATCATTAGGCTTCTTATTTGTTCAAGTAATCTTGCAGTTTTCAAAAGATCCATTATTGATTTATTTCTTGTTAATATTAGATGGAACATTTTTAGGGTTGTTTTGGCCAGTTTTAATGAGCGCACTTTCGGCGATATCAAATTCAGAAGAATATCGTAAAAATAACTTCTTAAAGGATAAATTAATGAAAAAGTATAGTTTAGCTTGGAATTTTGGAGGAATTTTTAGCTACGCTTTAGGTTTCTTTATTTTGTTTTATATTGAAAACATTCAGATTATGTTTTTATTTGCGTTATTTTTTGCTATTATCGGCTTTAGTATGGCTTTAATTATTCAGGAACCCTCTCATAGTTTCGACAAAGAGATTATCGTTCCAATTGACGAGCGAATAAAAGCAATTCCTCAAAGAGAACACATTTCTTTTCCTATATATCTGCCTCTTTTTATGATAGGAATTTATGGTTTTTTAATTGGAGGTATGGGATTAATATATCCGATTAAATCTGAAATACTAAATTTCGCTCTCTTCACTAATTATCTATTTTTCTTTTTAAGAATGAGTACTCAAACGATTTCAATTTCAAAATCTATGGACTTTAAAATAAAAACCACCAAAAAAATGATTCCAATATCCAATTTAATTATCATTTTTACCCTTTTCTTGATGGGAATAAATCAAGACTTATTTATTTTTGCAATTCTCTTTTGTGCGTTTGGAATTTTTAATTCTTTTTATTATACCCTTGCTTTCAAACTAATAGTATTTCGGAATATAGCTAACAACACTTCAAAATACAGCATTTATTTTGAAACTGCGATTGGAATTGGATTCTTTTTTGCGCCAATACTTTGTGGTTTTATCGCTGCGGTAGATGCAAACTTAGCATTTTTCTTTTTATCCCTATTATCGTTGTTAAGCTTAGTTATATATCTATTTTCAAAAAACAAAATTAAAACTAATTAAAAAATTAAAATTAAGGCTTTCATATTTCATTACATTAATATGAGGAAGCTCATTTTAGAAACCATATTAGGGATATTATTATTTGAGCTCAGTTCTTATGGAAAATATTAATTCTACTAATTCAGCAAATTCTATTAACTACAATCGCATATTATGGCCTATTTATTTTCTTAATGGGTTCCAAAGTATTGCCTGGGGCGGGATTATCTTTCTTATCGTACCAATATCAAGAATTATGTGGCCAACTGAGCCAACTCACGCTTTAGAAATGGGAATATTAATTGCAGTGCTATCATGGTCTGCTTCGATTTCAGGATTAGTATTTGGGCACTTTATTGATAAATACTCTCGTAAAAAGATAATCGTTATTATTTCGATATTTAGGGGGCTTTCGATAGTAATGCTTGGATTTGCATTGGAGGGCGGCGGTTCGTCAGCTTGGATATATTTCTTAGTTTTTATAAGTATTTTTGGGATGTTTGCGGGATTAAGTTGGCCCGCCGTAATATCTTTGTCTAACGATATAGTTCCTAAAGCCTTTCGTTCGCGTTTTTTTGGTGTTTATGAGATAGTTCGCTCTCTTACTATGACCTTTGGGTTTTTAATTGGGGCTTTTTTAGTTCAGAACGGGCTGTGGAGGCAGTATTTTTGGGGTACTGGATTAGGTATTTTAATTTGTGCCCTAATTTTTACAATTCATAACGACGAACCTAAAAGAGGAGCTCAACAAGAAGAGTTGATACATCTCCTTAAAAAGAAAGATGTCAATTACGACTTTAAAATCAATCGGGAAACTATGCTTAAAACAATGTTAAGTAAAACTAATAAAGTTGCCTTAATTGAAGGAATATTTACTCAGATTCTAATGGGCTCTATTAACTTCTTGATTCTTAACCTTATACAAAATGAACCTCACAACATTTCCGAATTTTCAACTAGCATTTTCATGATTACTTTTGGGTTAACGGGAGGAATTGCAGGACAGTTATTATTAGCAAGGTTAAGCGATAAATTAGCTAAAAAGCGGCCTATTATAAGAATACCAATTATTATTGTAGCTATCATTGGGGGTCTATTAACTTTTATTCTTTTCTTTTTTATTCCCTGGCCCCATTTGACTATTGAGCAAGGGAAAGATGTTGCTTTCTTAATGGCGCTCCCAATAATTTGGTTAATGGGTATGATGTTCTTCTCATCAAGATCAATTTTTTCTCTATATATGGTTAACCAAAGTCCATTATTACAAGAAATAAATTTGCCAGAAGGACAAGGTCAAATAGTTTCATGGAATCAATTTTTGGAAAATTTTGGGAGAGGTATGGGCCCCTTATTAAGTGGAATCCTGTTGGCTGCGACAAGCATGAATTATCAATCCACAATTTTAATAATTGCACTATGCATTCTTCCCGGAGTAATATTATGGGGATTTGCGATAAAATGGTTTCCTTCTGATGCTAATAACATAAGAGAAATATTAAAGGGAAGAGCTGACATTTTAGAATCAAATGAAGGGGCGTCATCTCCCTCAGATCATCAAATAAAACCTTAATAAAATAAAAAACTCTTAAATTTGTAATGTTTCATCAATTTAAAATTTGAATTCTCATTTTCCATTCCATATACTTATGTATTTATAGAATTTAGAAGTGAAGTTAGAAATGGAATTAAACGATTCTCATCAATCTTATAATAAATTAATTTGGCCAGTATATCTACTCAACGGATTTAATAGTATAGCCTTTGCGGGCATAATTATTTTAATGGTGCCCCTTTCTTCGCTCATTTGGCCAGGAGAACCTTATCACGCGCTAGAAATGGGCATTTTAATGACCACACTTTTATGGACTTCTTCTCTGTCAGGGTTATTCCTTGGTAGGCTTATTGATAAATATTCACGAGTAAAAATCTTATTAATTATATCCATTGCCAGAAGTTTTTGCATGATTATGCTCGGGTTCGCTATTGCCGGTCAAGGTATACTGACATGGTGGTATTTTTTTTTATTTGTTCTAATTTTTGCTCTCTTTGCTGGAGGAAGTTATCCCGCCATAGTTTCCTTATCTAACGATATTGTTCCATTAAAACATCGCTCTAAATTCTTTGGATATTTTAGTATTTTTGGATCCGTCTTTATGATGCTTGGTTTTCTAATATCTGGTGCTTTAGTGCAGTTTGGGTATTGGAGATTATATTTTTTAAGTATAGGAATTGCGGTTCTTCTTTCGGGTGTAATATTTTTTTTTTATGTTAAGGAACCAAAAAGGGGTGTTCAAAGCAAAGAATTACAAGACGTACTTAAAGATCGATCGATTGAATATGATTTTAAGATGGATAAAGAGTTGATGCGTAGTACTATGCTATCTCGCACTAATCGTGCAGCTTTAATTGAGGGAATATTTACCAATGTATTTATGGGGAGTTTGGATATGATTATTTTACCTTATTTACAAACCCCCCCACATAATCTCTCTCCACTAATAACAGGATTATTTGTCGTTATTTTTGGAGTTACTGGACGCGTTATAGGGCAAATTTTACTCGCTCGAGTGTCAGATAAGCTAGCAGAGAAAAATGATGTCAGAAGGATTGTTTTTATAATAATTTCTTTAGTAGGAGGGTCAATTACTTTTGTTTTAATGTTTTTCGTACCATTGCCTTTTTTAACGCCTGTAGAAGGAGCAGACATCGTCCTATTCTTTTCACTTCCTGTAACATATGTAATGGGTATTCTAATTTTAAGTTCTGATGCTATTTCTTCTTTATACATGGTTAATCAACCACCGATCCTACAAGAAATAAATCTTCCAGAAGCTCAAGGCCAAATTGTTTCGTGGAATCAATTCTTAGAGAATATCGGTTATGGTATGGGGCCTTTAATCGCAGGTATTTTTATATCCGTTTTCGCACAGAATTATATGATTAGTGCTGTGATTATAACTATTTTTGTAATTCCGGGTATAATTTTGTGGATATTGTCTTGTAATTGGTATACACAAGATAAAGAAAGAATTAGGACTATACTTAGTGAACGGGCAAAAATTTTGAAATCAAGAAATAAAATCTAAAAAAATGCTTAAACTGTTTTTAATATTTAATATTTCCTGAGAAAAATCGTGTGTTTCATTGTTTACTAAATATTAATAAATATTTGCTTTGAAAAACATTCAAATAATCTTAATTATATATTTATTGTTGTTGATCTTTTGATTAATTTTAAAAAATAAAAAACAAATTGAATTAGATAAAATGAAGGAACCAGACTCTGATATCCCCTCGCTAAAGTTTAAGGTTCCAATCTTCGGAGATGGGGGTGTAGGAAAAACTACCTTGACTCATCGCTTTCTTAATGGGCTTTTTAGAGATACTTATCACCTTACGATTGGCATGGACTTCTACGTAAAAAAGCTTGAGCTAGATGGTAAAAGAATCAGTTTGCAAATTTGGGATTTTGCTGGCGAAGAGAAATTTAGGTTTCTCTTACCCGGTGCTGTGATGGGTGCCAATGGAACTATTTTTATGTACGATATAACTCGATATGTCACATTTAAAAACCTAAACGCTTGGTTAACTGCTTATAACGAAGCTAACGAAATACACGATCAAAAAGTTGAAATCTTACTAGTTGGAAGCAAGCTCGATCTTGAGGGAGTGAGAACAGTTCCCAAAGAAGAAGCCATTGAATTTGCCCGTAATAATAATTTTATTGATTATATTGAATGTTCTTCAAAAAGCGGTAAAAATGTTGAGGAATTGTTTAAAATACTTAGTAGAAGGATGGCAAAAAAATATAAATAATTGAAAATCATTTTGAATTTCTTTCCGTTTTAAGAAAAAAGAAAGAATATATTATAAAATTTTTATACCTTCTATTAATTATTTAAAAGTAATGTTGTACGATTTCTATTTTTAACAATATATTATAACTTTAAAACAAAATTTTGATGGCAATATTATGAAATCTATGTACGAATTAAATGTTCCAATTCCATCTAAACGCGCTTTAATTGTAAGGAATATCAAAGAAGTTTCTAAAAAGCAGAGAGAAGTTGCTCTGAAAAAGACAGAATATAGTATGTTTTCTTTTCCAGCAGATATGCTTGTTTTAGATTTTCTTTCTGATAGTGGAAGTTCATCTATGACGGACATACAGTGGGCCGCTCTTTTACACGGAGATGAATCTTATGGGCGTAACAAAGGATATTATGTTCTTCTTGATGCTATTAGAGATACTTTTGAAAGGGGAAATAAGCCAAAAAAAGCTATAAATTTAATCCTTTCTGGAGAAACCAAAGTAAAAAAATTAATGGACGAGTTATATCTTACATCGTTCGAAGGAGGTTTTGTTAACGGGGGTATCCATCAGCTGACTCGCCCTAACGCGTTTTTAGTACCCCAAGGTCGTTGTGCGGAACATCTATTATTTTCCACTATTGCTCCTATTCTAAAGGAAAAGAGCCCAAATAAAGAATTCTTTATCCTCAACAACGGACACTTCGATACAACAGAAGCAAATATTGTCGCAAATGGACTCCGTCCAATAAATCTATTCTCAGCAAATTTAATGGAAGATTTTCCTCCTGAGCAAATGGATATTAAAAATCCCTTCAAAGGAAATATGGATAGTGCGAAGTTGGAATCTTTTATCAAAAAAAACGGAGCTGATAGCATCCCATTAATATATATAACTATTACCAATAATACTGCCGCAGGTCAACCCGTTTCAATGAATAACATTAAAACAATTAACGAAATTGCACATCGCTATGGAATTCCGCTTTTTCTAGATGCTTGCAGATTCGCAGAAAACGCTTTTTTCATTAAAGAATTTGAAGAAGGGTATAATAACATTAGTATTTTAAAAATCATTCAAGAGATGTTTTCTTACGTTGATGGTTTTACTATAAGTTTTAAAAAAGATGGACTTGCTAACATAGGTGGGGGTTTATTTTTTAGAGATAAAGGAGTATTTTACAAGAAATTCTCAACTAACGGGAATATTGGAACTAAATTAAAAGAAAAACAAATCCTTACATTTGGGAACGACTCTTACGGTGGCTTAAGCGGGCGTGACATTATGGCTTTAGCAGTAGGATTATATGAAATCGTGAAATTGCCTTACCTTACTGAAAGAATACGACAAGTTCGAGAATTTGCGCGAAAACTAACAGAAAATGGAGTACCAGTTGTGCTTCCTGCGGGCGGTCACGCTGTCTATATTAACATGGATAAATTCTTTAAGAGGACAGAAATGAAGGTGGAAGATTTTGGTGGCGTTGGGTTCAGTATTGAACTCTTAAGACACTACGGAATTAGAGCCTGTGAATTAGGACCTTTTGCGTTTGAGTGGGATAAGAAAACGCCAGAACAACGAAAAAGTATCTTAAATTTAGTTCGATTTGCGGTACCTAGAAACACCTATGGACCTTCTCATATTAATTACGCAGTCGCAGCTGTAACCGAACTTTACCGCAATCGAGAAAAAATTCCGAAAGTAAAAGTTTCTCGTGGTGCTAACTT
>JAUWZT010000198.1 GCA_030615145.1 Promethearchaeota archaeon
AAAATCCATCAGGTATGGTATTACCCGGAAAAAACTTAATAACATCTCTAGGAGTCCATTTTGATCCTGTATAGAATAACCCTGTTATCTTTTCCATAAATTTATCAACATATTGATTTAAAACAGATTCAGGTTTGATACCAAAATGATTCCTAGTGTGTCGTCTTAATAGATAAGCAATAGCATCGGCTATTTGCACGCCCTTATGAATTTTGGAGTCTCCAATAAAAGGCGTTTCAATTACATTCTCAGGCTGTTCCCCCCCGCCTGTACCGTAAAGCATATATTGCTCTATTTCAGCTCTCCGCTTATTATCTTCTTCATCGCCTACCCGATCCATTACAATTAATATATATTCTTCCTTATACCTTTTACGTACTAAAATATATCGATGCAAGCGCTCCACTAGTAGCTTAAATGCCCAACTTGCCATGTCTTCCTTATAAACTGAATAATATTCATCTTTCGGAATGATTACAGCTATAACTTTACCATATAAATGTGAAATAAAGTCATAGATCTGTCCTAAAATTCGCATCTGAGTCTTAAAATTATCCTTAATTGTTTCATAATAATTTAAACCACTTGTGATTTCCTTAGCATGGATTTCAAATTCCACCGGAATATTACCTTGAAAATCTTTATTCTTTACTTGATCCCAAATCTCAGCTCTCAATAGTTTAATATTATCGATTAGGAATGGAATTCCTTTTTCATGCATGATAAATGCTACTAAAACATAGAATTTATTATTAATGTCTTTTAAGTCAGGATTTCCCGATTCATCAATATATGCAAAGTACATTGTTTGCTTCTCCTTACTTCTTATTGGATTAGTGGTACTATCCTAAGTAAAACCTCTAATCCAAACTCCAGAAATATAACTCCTAAAATAGATTCAACTAAAGTTCCCTTCTCATGAATTATTGTCTCAGGTTTAATACTTTCTTGTTCTGGAAATTTAAATCTGTTAAGTCGGCATCCATACAGTTCCCATTGATCACAAAATTTTGCCAAATTGAGATTAGATGCTACCTCCTTCCTTTTTTCAGTGAGTTTACCCGCATTAGATAAGGAAGAATCCCATAATAGTTGGATAATTGCTAAATCAAGAGCCGAATCCCCAATTAAAGCTAGAACATCTGCTGCATCTCCTGAACTTGCTAATTCAAACAATTCTTCCTCCTTTAATGGTCTATTTGGATTAATATTAAAATGGGTATTCAAATCTTCAAAAATATTGCGAATACTCGGTCTTGACAATGCAAACATAACTAATTCTGGAGTCGTAAACTTTAACCGAAATAAAGCCTCTAATTTGGGGATAAGAATCTTTTCAATCTTTTCCATTCGCTCAAGTAGATGATCTAATTCATCTAAATATCTCTGTCTCTTCATATGTTTGCTAGTTTGATCATTAGGAATACGTTCCTTCTCACTTTGCATATAATCTCGTAACATTTGAGTCTTTCTAGTTAAACCAATTGCGTTCCATTTTAATTTTTCTTTCATAATCATCAGATTTTCTTTTGATAGATACATAAAATTATATTAATAAATCTAATTATCCTTTTTTCTGTGAAAAACTAAAAAAGTTATTCCCTATTCATGTATCACGAATAAAATTTGAAGTTCTTTTTTTTAAGAAATAGGTATTACGTTCAAATTTAGCTTTAGTAAAAGGGGTTATGATATTGAGTATTTTCTTGTCGAGAAAAAATGGTTTTTTCCTTAATTTCCTTATCGATCAATCCTTCGATGTGACAAAGATATTCGTATTCGTCTTTTAAACAGAGCGTAATTGCAACTCCGCGTTTATTCATGCGAGAAGTTCTGCCAATTCGATGGACATAATTTTCGGGGTATTTTGGAATGTCGTAATTGAAAACATGCGAAATGTTATTGATATCCAAACCTCTAGCTGCAACATCTGTGGCAATAAGTAGGTTAATCTTATGCGCTTTAAAAGCTTTTAAAATTTTTTCTCTTTGAAATTGAGACAAGTCTCCAGAAATGAGATCCACCTTATATATGAAATTATCTAACGATTTTAACCTCTTGGTCAACCAAGACGCAGTTCTTTTCGTGTTCACGAAGACCAGAAGGTGTTCTGGTTTTTCTCTCCTCAGTATTTTAAGGAAAGTTTTTAGTTTATCTCCATATCTGTCAATCAGATAATAGAACTGTCTTGTATTTCCAACAGTCAAATTATCTCTGCTTAAGTTTAAAAATTCGAAACTATTTTTCGAATATTTTTTCACTAATTCTCTGATTCTGTTGTCAAAAGTTGCAGAGAAGAGCATAAATTGGTAATCCGAATGAATTTGATTTAAAATGTATTTCACATCTGGAGCGAAACCCATGTCAAACATTCTATCAGCTTCATCAACGACAACAAACCTAATTTCATTTAATCTTAACTTTCTTCTTTTGTACAAATCAATTATTCTTCCTGGAGTTCCAATGATAATACTTATGCCGTTTTCTAGTTTATTTATTTGATTATTTATAGAAACTCCGCCATAAATCGGATATGCTTTTACTCTAGAATCTCCTAAATCTCTAACTACTTCGTATATTTGATTTGCTAACTCTCTGGTTGGGACCAAGATTAAAGCTTCATTACGCGTAAATTTAAGGCTTTCTATTATTGGAAGTATAAAAGCTAATGTTTTGCCACTACCCGTTCTCGCTTGAGCCATTATGTTTTGGCCCTTTAAGATTAGAGGAATAGCTTTTAGTTGGACAGGCGTGGGTTTATCTATGTTGATTCTTTTTAACGCGTTAGCGTTATGTTTGTTAATTCCTAATTCTGTAAAGTTCAATTTATTTGTTCACTAAAAAATCTTTATTTTCTCACTCTATTTCAAGTATTATAATTATTTGTGAAAGATAAACTTTTCTAAAATTCTAATTTTTGATATAAACAGTTCATCGGTTCGATTTAAGATTAATTTAAATCTGAAATACGGCTTTTTTAGTTAAAATATCCAGTTTAATTAATTTTGCGTGGATAAAGGTTCTAACCTTCTCAGGAGTTATTTTTGGGTTGTTGAATACCAAATCTTGTACTACGGTATGATATTTCTGGCTCTTTTTTGCCAATTTTCTATGGAGGTCATTCTGTTCGTCGTATAATGGTATTGGAAAAGAGAAAGGTCTTTTATGAATGTGCCTACTCGATTTTATGAGCTTAATGTTTTTCGAAAGTATTAAAGAATTGAAAATTGCCGATAGATAATGCGCCTCGTTCTGTGAATCGGTGGAATAGTAGTAATTTTCTGAACAAATGATTATTTCCTTTTCTTCGTTATCGATAACTGCCGATTTCAGACGGGAACCACTTGCGTTGTATACGACAATATATTGTTTGTTATTAATTTGTTTCGTTAATTTATTCCAATAATTCAAATTTGAAAAAAGATTATCGATTTCGCTAGTTTCTCCTTTGTTTTTTTGGTAAAATTCATTGAGTTCATCGTAAAATTCTATAGCTCTTGGGTTATTCCTAAGGAAGGTCTCATCGAATTCAAAATTCTCGTTAATTGGCAAAAAAACATGTTTAAATCGCTTTATACAGAATGGAATTAAATCTTTGTTTAAAAAAGCCTTAAAATTGAATTTGCTTTCAATTTTTTTATTTTGAAAATAATACCTCCAATTTTTCTTAGCGCGTAATTTAATGTCAGGATCGGAAGAAATCTGGAGATATTTTTCATTTTCCTCGTCTATTTTAAAAAAAACAAGCGCCCGAGGCACTAAAGTCGCCCCTTGAAAGAATTTACGCCTGTATTGACTTTCTGAAAGCGTATTTAAGAAATTTAGATCTTGTTCGGGTAAGATAATTTTTGCTCCCTTCTCGTCAAACTCTAAGCTAGAGTAATTTGTTACCCGTTGAAGTTCAAGAGCGTTATCGTAAATTTTAGTTTTAATTGGGTATTTTTCGGAAATTGGAATTTCCGAATTTATTCCAATATATTTCGCTTTTAGACAGATATGCTCTACGTTAAAGAAATAATTGTTTGGAAAATCCCATATTTCAATCTTATTAAAAACTGAAAACGCGCGGAACTTATAGCAGTGATCCCCGTTTAAAATGCTCTTAGTAAGAACAAAGAATATACTCCCTCCAATTTTTAAGAATGTTAGAGGTATCGCGTAAAAAAAAATTGCTGCTAGTTCAATGTGGGTGATATATTGACTTTGGGGCTTAATTCCTAACGTTTCAGATAGCGTTCTAATCTTTATTTGGTACGCTTTATTGAAAATGTCTTTATAAGTTAACCAAGGAGGGTTCCCAATAACTAAGTCAAACGATTGATAAATCTCCGATAAATTTACCTTTAAGTTTTCTTTGTTCTGGTCGGGAAAAAGAGCGTCTAATAGAAAAATATTTATTTTTGGGAGTATATCATTTTTTGCATTGTAATAATCGAAAAGTAACAATAATATATTTACCTTAGCTGTTAAGGTTGCTAATAGGTTAATATCAAAGCCGTATATATTTTCAATCGCATCAAATTTTACATTTTTTTTAACATTGGAATTGAGAATTTTAATAATAATCTCTATTAAAAAACCACCAGAACCGCACGAAGGATCTAAAATCCTTACTCCCATTTGGTAAAAATCGTCAATCATTTTTTTAGCAAGTTCAGGTGGAGTATAGAATTCTCCTAATTTGTGCCTTGTTATAATAAAGAAAACTTGCTGATACAATTTTTGGAAGAGATCATGACAAGCAAAACGAGAATCTTTTAATAATATGTGTATCTGGTTAATAACATCTTTTTTGAGATCTGGACAAAAAAAATATTTTAATTCACTTAAGTTATGATCCTGATAAAATTTTTTAAGATTTTCTTTTCCTTGAGCGTTTAATTTTCTCACTACTAAAAGCTTTAGAATCAGTGCGAAGTAGGAATGTTTTAGAAAAAGAGAATGATCAATATCTTTACCATAAATGCGCTTAAAAATCGATTTCCAAAGCTGATATTTCTTTTGGAACTCTAATTCGTCTAATTTCGCTTGCTTTTCCAGAAAATTTGTGATTTCGTTATAAATGTCTGAACCTATTCCAAATAGTTCAGAAATTTTTTTTGAATCAATTATTTTTTCTACTTTTTCGTTCTCAACCATTCTCTATCAAGTATAAAATCCCAATCAAATATATCTTCAGAATTAGAGTTGTTATCTATCTTTTGCTCTATAAATAGAGCTTCAATTCTTTCCTTCTTTCGTATTTTTTTGCCTACTGTGTTTTCTTTCATCTCTAACAAAATTTTTACATATTTCTGACTTAAAGATTAATATCTCCGAAAAATACTAATATATTATCTATAAAATATAAAATAAAAGTTTGTTTACTTACTTGCCGCGCATAAATGACGGGAGCATTAAGCTAAAAATTTCTGCTATTTTTCTTAACTTAGCAGCTTCCTTAATTATAGTAATAATTAAAACCGATTTTTCAAGTTCTTCCTTAACTAATGAACCACCCGAGTAAATAGCTTCTTCAGAATTGAAAACTAACAAATACCTAACGTTAGGATTGTTTATAATCCTTACTCCAGAGGTTACTTTTAGGTCATCGTATATTTCTTGAAAAGCTTTTGGAATGCTACCTCTATCGTTACTAATTATTAAAATTGGAATTCCTTTCTGCGTTAACTTCTTTACCATATTAGCGTAGAATCTATCGATCTTAGGCGAGACTATATTTAACTGTTGTTTTGTTGAGGTAATTAGATTAATTAAACGCTCGTTAATTATATTCTTGCCTTTAGGACCCCCTGAAGATTCCAAGTTTATCATTCCTACTAGCGATAAAACTTTACTCTCTAAGCTTTGAACTTCTCTTCTAAGACGGTCGTTATCAACCCGGAGTTCGATAATTCTATCAGACAAATCTATCAACTAATCTTTTATAATTTTAATTTTTAATATGAATAATTTTATATAATTTAAAATAATTAGTCCTCATTGATAAGTATTAATAAAACAAGAAACTATTTTAAATAATTAAACAGGATTAAAATATTAATACAATTTAGGACAAAGTCTAATGAATGAGATAAAAGAAAAAAAAGAAAAATATAAAAAATCTCACCCCATTCTTATTGGAATAATTACAATATCTATTGGATTTATTGCGTTATCTAGTCCTTCCGAAGTTCTCGGTATTAATATTAAACTAGCAGTTTTTTTAGGAATGTTTATGATTCAAGCTTTTTCTGTTTATAATAATGGGTATTTTAGCTATTACTGTAAAACAAAAGTTGGCAAATTTGAAGAATTAACCGGTGCACTCATAATGTTCTATGGCGTTCTATGGTTTTTACTGGCAATGTTTCGGGTTATTAACATTTTTAACGATATTAATATGGTAACTATAGTAGTTATATTTTATATTATGATTTTAGGAACTATAAAATTCATCATCGCCATTATTAATAAATACAACGGAAAAATTC
>JAUWZT010000167.1 GCA_030615145.1 Promethearchaeota archaeon
GTTACAAGCTAGACTAACACTTAGACTAGGCAGAAAACCTACTAAGATAGAAATACTTGATTATTGTTTAATATTAGCGAATGACAATTTTGACTTAAACTCAATATTAAATTATTTAATAATAATTGAGTGATCTTCTTTTATCCAATTTCTAACAATCTCAGCTTTAACATCTTCAACATCGGAGGGATAAAATTTATTCGACATAATAATACTCTTTATCTATGCTCAACTCAGTATAGTTGAATACTAAAGTGTAATCCATATATTAAGAGGATTTTCAATTTTTGGTCCTAAAGACTGAAATGATTCATGTTTGAAGTGAACATCACATGAATACATCACATCGATTTCTTTATAGATTGGTAGGACGCAGAGATAATCCCAGATATGGATTCTGCTTTGTAAGCTCATTTCTAAGGCTTTATTTACATGTTTGATTGTATTTTCAAACCAGATAATAAATTCACTTGTTAGTAATTGAAAACAATATCTTTGTACATTATCTAATGGGATCCGCATTCCTCGAAAACCTAAAATATGAAATATTTCACAAAGTTGATGATATGTCATAAATATTTCATTTTGGCTTATTTGGTTTTTTAAAAATTTTTTAGCTTTTTCATGGAATTTGTTAGCATTCTGAAAATCTGATTCCTTTGAGAATTTTTCGGATTTAGGTTTCTTTTTAGAAAAAATCCATATTTCAGTATCTATGAAGACCCTCATTCTATACACCAATATCTTCAAAATCATATTCTTTAAAATCATCTGGTCCTGCGCCTTCAACAGTTTCTTCTAATAATTCTAGAAATTTCTTTCTATCTTGTTTAAGTTTTAGACTTTTCGATGGATTTTTATCGACAGTGTTTTGCCTTTCTTCTAAAAGATAATTTATTGCCCTTTCTAAGGTCACTCTTTTACCCCTCTCTTTAGCCAATTCTCCTGCTAAACGATGTAATTTTTCAAGAGTCTTCTTTGATACTTTTATAGTTGTATTTTCACTCATATAGTATATATAGTATAATAGGTATATAAAGTATACTTAAATCTAATACTAAAACAAGTTATATCAGATTTTTTTTCTCTTTAAAAGACTTTTATTATTCAGGATGATAAATTCCTTAATACCATGAATTTTTAATCTATCAAAAAGAATACATTATCCTTGTAAATCGTAGTTCCAAAAGAAAGAAATTATTAAGGAATAATAATAGTTGTATCTTCTTTTATTCGATCTAATACGATTTGGGTCTTAATTTCTTCAACACCGGGAAGATTTCGCAATTTCTCAATTAAAATCATCGAATCTTCGTGATCCAGACATTTAGCCATGATAAACAAGGGATATTCGCCAGTAACTACATACGCATACTTTATCTTTTCCATACTTTCAATCTCTTTTTTCACCAGTTCTAATGGCTTTGTAGCATTTATCCTAAGAGACACCATCACCATTTCTCGGTATCCTAATTGACGGCAATCGATCAAAGCAACGTATTTTTTTATTAATTCTTTTTCAAGCCTTTGAATTCGACCCCTTATCGCTGTAGCGCTTTTATCAGTTTTTTCAGCTATTTCTCTAATTGTAATTTTTGCATCCTCTTGTAATAATTCAAGAATTAATTTATCTGTATCATCAACAACCGTATTATTTACAACCATAAAATCACTCTATATTTTATCGCCTTAGGTCTTATTAACATAATTTACAATTTAATAGTTTCTAACCTTCTTGAAACGTACTTTTTTTTTTAGGTCCATTTGAATGTTTTTTTTTACTACGAACTATAAATAAAATAGTTTTATTCATTAATAAATTGTTGCATTTTAGTTAAAAAAACTAAGTTTAAATATCATTTTGTATTTATTATCTATAATAAGTTTCAATTTGTAATTTATTGTGATATCAAAATAAAAAAAAATAGATAAAATAACTATTAAAAGTGAAAAAAATGGCTAATAAAACAGTTGATTATACTGGTTTAAAATGTCCGTTGCCAGTTTTGAAAACTAAAAAAGAATTAAAAAATTTGGCTTCAGGACAAATAATAGAAGTAATCGTTGATGATGTAGGGGCGAAGAAGGACATACCAGCGCTTCTTACTAAAATAGGCGACGAATTAGTCGAACTTCGAGAAGATAATGGAAACTTAATTTTTGTCATTAAAAAGGCTTAAAACGCATTATACGGAGTAAGGATATTAATATGTCTAAATATGTTTTCTTTATTAGCACAGAACCCTATAAATTTGAAGCTGTTGATTCTTTAATTGAGATTTGTAAAGCTATTATTAGGAAGGGAAATACGGTAAAGGGATTATTCTTTTACGGCTCGGGAGTATACAACCTAAAGAAAGACATTAGCAGTGGCACTTCAATCAGGAACATTCCAAAGAAGTTAGAAGAATTTTGCGGTGAAAACAATATACCAGTTGTCGGTTGTAGTACCTGGGTTAGTCTTACAGGGTTAAATGAAAGCAATTTCATCGATCGAGCTACCGAAGAGGGATTAGGAGATTTCTCAAATTGGGCGATAGAGTCAGATAAATTAATTGTTTTCGGAACGGGGGGTTAAAAACTATGGTAGAATCTGTTGTAATTATAGCCGATCAATCACCCACGGGCAAGAATTCTGCTGCTGAAGCGATTCGAATTGGTTCGGGATTTGTAGCTCTTGGAGAATCTATCAATTGCCAAATAGTTCTCACTGGAGACGCGGTTTATCTTTTAAACAAACACGCAACGCCTACAGTCGTTGGTATGGACCCAGTAGATGAATTTCTTGAAATAGCAGACTTATCGGACTTGGAATTATATGTTTTAGATAAATCGTTAAAAGATGCCGGTTTAACCTTTGAAGATTTAATAGAATACGAGAATTTAAAGATCATCAGTATTGACGAATTAATCGATTTAATTGAACAAGCAGACACCTGCTTTAGGTTTTAACGGAGGAATATAAAAATGACGCAAAAATTGAGTGAATTTAATTTTTTATATTTATTTGGGTTTAGTGAAATTACAGGGAACCATTTAGAGCGATTATTACCGTTATTGAAAGGTCAGATTAAAAAAGGGAGCCAAATTGGGATTGTTTTGATCCACGATGGGGTAATTGGTATTAATAAGAGAGGCCGAATTACAAAAGCAATGGAAGAGCTTCTCAATTTGAAAGTTACATTATATGCGATGATACCCGATTTGAAAGCTCGTGGAATAGCCTTAAAGCAAACGCACGAAAAAATTAAACCAATTGAATACGACGACTTAATAGATCTTTTAGATAATACGCTAAAAATAATATCTTGGATGTAATAGTCCGAGACAAAAATTAAGATTTTTTTAATATCATATCAAGAGAATTTAGTTAAAAATTTATTAAAAATAAAAAAAATAGAAAAAAAAAACAGAAAAAAAAGTGTTTAAAATGGCTGAAAAAATGAGTTTTATTGTAAGTGATAAATCCTTCGAGAAATTTATGATGGCGACGATTCTTGGAACTACTGGAGCAGCAATGGATTCTGAAATGAACTTTTTCTTCACCTTTTGGGGTTTAAACCTCTTAAAAAGGAAGTTTAAGCCTAAGGCTACTGGCATGCCAACCGGAATGAAAGGGATGGGTGCTTTGATGTTTAGGAAAAAGCTAAAAAGTTTTGGGATTGATAATCCTTGGGAATTAATTAAGGACGCTGTTGAAGACGGTAAAATGAAGCTTTACCCATGTCAGATGACTATGGATTTAATGGGTATAAAAAGAGAGCAAATGTGGGACTTCGTTGAAGATCCAATTGGAGCAGCAGGTTTCATGGAAATTAGCGAAGGAGCAAATATAGTATCGTTGTAGATACTACTCTAAATTTTTTTTTTTTTTATTATTCAAGATAATTAAACAGTAAAAAAGATGGTAAAAAATGTCTGATACGAAAGATTATCACCGAGAATATAAGACAGATGAAGATTTCGATAAAAATTATTTTAAAAATATAGAAAGAAAGTCTAATATTTGGCAATGCATTCAATGTGGTTCGTGTACTGCAAGTTGCGAGAGTGGTAGATGGACCGCATTAAAGACTCGTATGATTATACGAAAAGTTGTTCTTGGAGATTTATCAGTGCTTAGCGATCCTGATATTTGGTTGTGCACAACTTGCTATCAGTGTTATGAGCGTTGTCCTCGTGATGTGAGGCCTACAGATGTTATAATGGAATTACGCAACTACGCAACAAAACTGGGAAATATATCACCAAATCATAGGGCTGTTGTGGGGTACTTAACAAATTATGGACACGCTGTACCGATAAACGACGAAATAAAACAACGAAGGGTTGAATTAGGATTAGACGAACTTCCTCCCACTGCTTTTAAGTTTAAACAAGAAGGGGACGGAAAAGATTTGAAGAAGTTTGAAGATCATTTGTTTGATCTTCCTCCAGTTAAGGAGGAAAAAAAGAAGGAGGAGGAGAAATAAGTAATGGTAAAAGAAAATACATTTGCGTTTTTTTTAGGGTGTCTCATGCCTAATAGATATCCTGCTATTGAAAAAGCTACGATGTATGTTATGGAAAAATTAGGTTATACTTTATTAGATATGGACAGAGCAACGTGTTGTCCCGCTCCAGGAGTATTTCGCTCGTTCAACAAATTTGATTGGATGGTGGCAGGTGCTAGAAACCTCTGTATAGCTGAAAAGTTTGATGCAGATATTCTTACTGTCTGTAATGGATGTTTTGGAACGCTCCAAGAGATTAATAAACATTTAAAAGAAAACGAAGAACATAGGGAATTGGTAAACGAAAAACTGAAACTTCTAGGCGATTATGAGTTTAAAGGAACGATCGATGTCCGACATATTGCCGAAGTGTTAGGATATGAAGTTGGTCCTTGGGGTATTGAAGAAGTTATAATAAGAAAAGTTAACGCCCGTGCCGCGGTACATTACGGTTGTCACTTTCTAAAACCAACTAGAATTAGAGAAATTGAAAGCTCTGAGGGGCCAACGATCGTAGAAGAGTTTATTGAAGCGTTAGGGGTGGAGTCTGTAAGATTTAAAGAACAGTTAACTTGTTGCGGCGCTGGTGGAGGAGTAAAGGCGTACTCAGGCGATGCAAGCATGACGATTTTTGGAGAAAAAATGAAAAATATTGACGAAGTAAAACCTGATTTTATTTTAGATATATGTCCGTTCTGTCATCTACAATTTGAGACAGGGCAAAATTATCTCAATCAAAATAAAGATTGTAATTACGATTATCCAGTTATTCACATTTCGCAACTTGTTGCGTATTGTATGGGGATGGACCAAGAATTTGTTGGTCTTCAATATCAATTAATGGGCAGAGATTACATTTTTGGCGAGCAAGAAATCAAAAAAGAAGAGGAGGTATTGTAATTGACTGTTAAAGAAGAAAAAGTAAAGGCAACAAAAGAAATTAATGAAAAAACTGTATCTCAAGATTCAAAAGAAGAAGAGCCTCGGATTGGCGTTTTCGTATGCCATTGCGGGCATAACATCGCCGGAACTGTAGATGTAGCGAAAGTAGCAGAACACGCTGGGAAATTACCCAATGTGGTCAAAGCAGAGCATTACATGTTTATGTGTTCAAAACCAGGCGTTCAGATGATTAAGGATTCCATTAAGGAATTAGGAGTCAATAGAACTGTCGTAGCAAGTTGTTCAAAAACCCAGCACGGCAGGACATTTGCGAGAGCTATCGCTGAAGAGGGTATTAATAAACATCGCCACCAACAAGTTAATGTACGGGAGTATTGTAGTTGGGTTCATAAAAAAGAGGAAGAAAAAGCGACTGCAAAAGCGCTTCGTTTGGTTGAAGCTGGAGTTAATCGAGCTCGAAAACTTGACGATGTAGAAACAAGAAGAATATCAACAACTAAAGCAGCTTTGGTAATTGGAGGGGGTATCGCTGGACTTAGATCTGCTCACGATATGGCAGAATTAGGAATACCAGTGTTTTTAGTAGAAAAAAATTCTACAATTGGTGGACACATGACTAGGTTGAATAAAACATTTCCAACCTTAGAGTGTCCGCAATGTTCAATATCTCCTTTAACTAACGGTGTAGCGAATCATCCGTTAATTGAGCTTTATACAAACGCTCAAGTTAAAAAAGTTGAGGGATCGCTAGGAAATTTTGAAATCGAAATAGAAATTAAACCTCGTTATGTTAAAGATAATTGTACTTCTTGTGGTGATTGCTCCCTACACTGCCCAGTAGAAGTTCCTAGTGAATGGGATAAAGGAATGTCTATGCGAAACGCTATTTATAAAGCATATCCTCAAGCAATTCCCGCTACATTCGTAAGGGACAAGAAAGCTTGTATTGAGTGTAATACATGTATTAATTTATGTCCAGTCCAAGCAATTGATTTTTCGATGCAACCTGAAACAAAAACGGTTAAGGTTGGCTCAATTATAGTTGCTGCGGGTTATAGCGAATACGATCCTACGGAGATTGAACCCTACCACTATGGACAAGAGGGATACGAAGATGTTATTACCCAATTGAAATTGGAAAGAATGTTATCACCAACTTCTTTAACAAATAGCGAGGTATTGCGACCATCTGATGGAAAGTTTCCAAAAAGCATTGTAATGATTCAATGTGTAGGTAGTAGAAACGATCAAGTCGGTAATCAATATTGTACTGGTGTGTGTTGTAAATTTGCGATAAAAAATGCTCGAATTGTAAAAGAAATGTATCCTGACGCCGATGTAACGATATGTTACATTGACATAAGAACTCATGGATTAAATTTCGAAGAATTGTATAAATCTGCTCAGGAAGTTGGAGTACGATTTATCCGAGGGAGACCTTCAGAAATTATCAAGGATCCAATAAGTGGAGAGTTAAAAGTTATAGTAGAAGATACTTTAAGTATGACGCCTTTGCAATTAAAAGCTGATTTGGTAGTATTGTCAGCAGCTATGGTACCTCCCGAAGGAATTGGCCCGCTTGGTTCTAAACTTCAAGTTTTACGATCAAAAGAAGGTTTCTTAAAAGAATTTCACATAAAGATGAACCCTACATTGAGTAGCAAAGGAGGAATTTTCTTAGCGGGAGCGATTCAAGGACCAAAGGATATTTCTGAGACCGTAGCTCACGCAGGGAGTGCTGCCGCTCTAGCCGCTGCTCCATTAGTAAAGGGCTATATAGAAAAAGAAATGTTGGTTCCAACGATAGATTACGAATTATGTGTTAATTGTGGGATTTGTAAAACGATTTGTGCTCCAGCTGCTATTGATATTGATGAAAACGGAAGACCGACAGTCAACGAAATAGCGTGTAAATCATGCGGTATGTGTATGCCAAGTTGTCCAATGAGTGCAATTCAATTGATTAATTTCACAGATAATCAATTATACGATGAAATAATCGCTGTATCAGGCGGAGGTGTCGTGTACGAATGAGTGATTCTGAAACTAATGATGAATATATTCAAGAGAGGATTCAGAATATTGTTGTTTTCATGTGTAATGAGTGTGGTCAAGGATCAGCAAATACTGCGGGTGTCGCTCGAATATCGTACGATGCTGCAATAAGAATAATAAGAGTACAGTGCACAGGTCAAGTTGGACCTATTCAGATCATGGAAGCGTTAAATAACGGTGCGGACGCAGTTGCTTGCGTAGGATGTTGTTTAGGGGCATGTCATTTCTTTAACGGAAATATATTATCAATGCACCGAATTAAATTAATGAAAAAGGTTTTTAAGGAATTGGGTTATAGCGACCAGTTTGTAAACCAATACACATCGCGAGCTGCTGAAGGTGAAACTTCTGTTGGCGATTTTGAAGACATTATAGAACGATTAACTAATGCAATCATAGAAAGAGGTACTTTAAAAGATGGAAATTAAAATTTTTCAATTTAACGGTTGTAGTAAATGCTACAATGAAACATTACTACTTAAAGAAGACTCAGAATATAGTATAAAATTCGTCTCTGATCCTAAAAGTTGGAAAGAGGAAAAAGTCGATGTTTCGGTAATAACAGGGTATTTAGTCCCAGATGATTTAAAGCAATTAAACAAAATTA
>JAUWZT010000034.1 GCA_030615145.1 Promethearchaeota archaeon
CCTTACATAAATCCTGAATATATCGCAATATATGATTATTATTTATTCTATTTTGAAATTTTTTATAAATATTTTCTAAAGGTCCTTTCTCTTCAAGAAATAATTTATATAAATCCATTGTTAATCCACAATAAGGACAGGTAAAGTGAACACCAATTTCAGAGATTTCTTCAAAGTTAAACTCATCATATGGATCATACTTAGGTGGTTCTCCCTCATATTCCTTTTTCAATTCATACCTATCCAAAACTCCCTTAATACAAGCAATATGAGTTTTAGTAAATTCAATGTAAGCTGTCTCTTCTTCAACAAATTCTAATACAAAATGTGGTTCATTCAAATTAATTTTTTTCAAGCAAATTGGACATAGATTATGATAAAGCGCCCAGAAATAACTTACTGACAAAATGGAACCAAATTTTTTACGATATTGCTTGATTTCCAAGATACCTTGGTCAACTAATTTTCTATAATTATGCTTAAATTCATTCCACTCATCTTCATTGAGATCATCCTTGAAATTATTCATTAAAAAAAATGCCTCCTAATTGCCCTGTTATTCATCGTAAAGGACAATATTATATAGAAATTACAAAAGTAGAATTTACTAAAACCAATCCACAAAAAGTTAGAATCCAATAACGGATTTTCCATTGAGTGAAGAAATATAGGAGCGCACCACGGTGAGAAAACAGAGAGAAAGGACCCCCTTCGGCGATAAAGGGGGTCATATCGCTTTTTCCCTTGTAATTTGGAATACATAATGGTAAGATAAAAGAGAGAGAAAGTTAAAGGTATTTATTAACTTTTAATTAATTCCAGTGTCCTCAATAATAAAATAGTATAACTATAACTTAATTTAGCTTCCCATTCCTCTACATCAAAGGGATTACCGTGAGCAGAGTCCTTCTTGTTTCTAAGAGTCCCAACTAAATTATTACCTGAATACATTAGATTTTTAATTCCACCCTTAATATTAATCTTTGATTGTTTAAAGAGAGAATTAATATTTTTATCATTTATTACATGTCCAGTTAATTTATATAATGCTAATTTTTCAAATTCTATTTTTTGTCCTAAAAGATTTTTATAAAAATGCTCAATAGCCTTACAACAATATAAAGGAACACTATTCCAATCTGCTTCCAGTATATGATGTTTTGCATTTTCAAGATTTTCGACTACTTTTGGATATCTCTTTAAATATCTAAAAACCTCTCTTTCCTCTTTTTCCTCTATACTATATCCTATAAGCATTAATTCTCCATTAATACAGGATACCCAATCATGGCCTATTAATATTAATATTTCATTAAATAGATTATCAAATTCTTCAGGGGATATGATATTTGTTTCATTTAAGTTATGTTTAAAATGAAAAATCTTAGTAAATAATATTTCTAATGGTAATTTCTCATCATAAAGAGATTTTGTAAGATCTGAATTATATTCCATTCTTTCTAATTTCCATCTTAATTTTGTTTTTTCTGAAGGATTTTTAGGAAGTTTCCTCTTTTTCTCATAATATCTAAAACTAATCGGGATTAAATTATCATTTTCCTCATCATTCATTAATTCCATTAATCTTTTATGATATTGATCTATTTTTTTCTCCATCCTTTTAGCTTTGGTCTTACGATATTGCTTATAACCATCCGCTATTTCTTTCCTTCTTATTGATTGTTGTATAAATTCTGAACTCCAACCTCCCTTTTCATTAAGATAAATAATTTTCTCATAAATGATCTTAATCCATATACTTAACTCCTTAAATTTATTATTGACAATAATTCGTGTTTTTTCTTCGTTATATCCAATATTTTTTAGGAGCTCACTTAAATGATTTATCAATTTATTTCTTATTTGAATTGTGTTTTTCTTCTTTAATTTTAGATTTTCAGTATAATCAAGCCAATCGCTATACAATGGAAAACCCTTTCTGTGAAGTATTTCAATAATTCCACAAAAGGGTTTTTTTGGAATGTCACTAATACGAAGGAACTTTTGAGGAGTTAACCATCCAATATTTTCAATTTTAGATTTCTTAGGATGATATGGATAAAGTCTTATTAAGTTAGAAAATTTTGTAAGTGCTTGTTTTATATCAATACTATCATAACTATATGTCAAATTATTATTATTCTGAGATAGCTTCATTTATTAATTCACTCTTTTATAATAATTTCCTAGATTATTTTCTTCAAACATATAGTGGAATGACTATTAAATAAGTATTATTGATCTTCAATAATCCAATTAACCATTCCCATATTGTATATATTCTATTTTTCCCGAGAAATTAAAAGCATATGGCGGTACACCAATTATTGGGGAAAATGTTATATATCTGTTGGGTGTATTATAGGGTAAGACAAAAATTAACATAATAATTTTATAAAAATTGTGAATTAAATTGATAACTTTTACAGAAGGGAGATATGTGGCTTATTATCTTGGAAATCCTAACATCCATTGTCATGTAGATGCTGTACATTCTAAAAATCCAGATGGAGAGATTAATACAAAAAAATTAGTTATTGAGATCATAAAAAATACTGATTGCAGTGGTATTTATTCATTAATTTCAAGAAGATATATGGATTTAAATAGATCACCGGTTGAAGATAACGAACCCGCTATATTAGAATTTCGAGAAGCCATTTTTTCCATTTTGAACCATCTTAAAATTCTTGATAATAAAAAAAACTTAATACAACCATATTTACACTTAGCTTTGCATGGAATGAAAGATTATCCACATAAAGAAATTGAAGTTGGTACAAGAAATAACGAAGTATGTAAATTTGATATATTTATATGGTTTCGGAATAAACTAGAGGAGTATTTTAAAGAAGAATTTGGTAGAGATCTAAATATTGTCTATAATGAACAATTTATTGGAGATTCATCAAAAGGGGTTCATCGGGATAAATATGGAATATTATTCAATACAATTCAAATTGAGATTAATAGAACTTTAAGAACAAGGTATTTTAGCAAAATTGTTAAAATCCTAGCAAAAATAATTAAAGATTTTTATCAGGAACAAAATTAAAAGGTCTATTTTAGAAATGGTTAGTATATCTGATGATATTTTGGCAAAAATTGCAGAGTATGTTTGTGGTGATGATAATGATATTTTTCCTTATCGGAAGGGAAGAGAATTATGTCTTTTCTTTAGAAGTGTTGGATTACCCTATTCACATGACGGATCAACTATGAAATGGTGGACATTAGAAGTATTAAAACAAATCAATATTGAGACAGAAGGAAGTTTACCAAGGAAAGACCTTTCAAGAGTTATTGAACATTTTGCCGCCCCACATAATTCAGAATCTCAAGACCAACAAAAAGAGCAAATAATCCTAATAAAACACTTAATTAAACAATCTAATCTAGAATTTGCCTATGTAAATCCACAGAATAAAGTAATGCTATTTTATAACAATAGAAAAACTCGTAAACTGGAGTGCTATAAAGAAGGAACAATGTTCATAGCCGATAATATTAGAAGTATTTCAAGAAGTAAGAGAAAAGTAAGCGGAGAGTATAGAAAATGAGATAGAAGAGAGGGCTCTTAGGAAGGATACAAAAAAAGTGGATTCTCAACTTAAAAGGTTAATTTTGAGAGCATCAATCTGGAGAGCTTATAACAGAAAATGCCTATATTGTGGAGATCTTATTTCTCGACTAGAAAATATGGATTGTGATATATTTTAATAGAGTCAAAAATCTGTTGATCTATTGATGAAGTTACCAAAAGAATTGTGATCAGTAATAAATAAATGTCACAAATCAGTAATAATTCTTGACAAAAAAATATTATCGCTCGTAACGTCAATAATTAAAAAATGATATCCCCTGCCCTGTATATGAAAATTTCTTAAATATTGAATTAAAGACACCTACTCTAAAAATTTAATATCAGAAATTTCAATACCGTTCGTTAAAAAAATAGATAAACTTTTTCCACAAGATTGGTTTAAAAAATTACGCTCAGAATTAAAAGAAATTAGGAAACTTTATTCTAATAGATTAATCAAAGCTTTTTACATTTTCAAATCGAATCTATTCAAGAATCGAAAGATTCATTCAAAACGATTGATAATATTTGGTGAATGCATTTTATTTATTAGTTCTATTTTTGAAAACTATTCAAAAAGAATAATCGAAATTTTTAAAAATCAGCCTAAAGAATTAAGGCATAAGGTCAAGAAAAAAATATATAGGGAAAAATTTAAAGAAAATATTAATGAATTCTATGATTTAATTGAAATAAATTTTTTAAAGTTCTATAGATATTTGTATAGTATTGCAGACAACCTTAAACATAGTGATTGGAAATTTTATAAGAGATTTAATCAATATACTTGCTTTGATTTTTTAAAAGAAGCAAATGAATTATATCTTGAATTGAAACTTTATATTAAGGAATCATTATTTACATTCTCATTACTTCAAGTTCGTTTAAATTACCCTGAACATTTATTTTAAATATTCTCCCCTCCTTGTATGAACCTAATATAATTATTCATATTTTTAAATAAAGTTGATATTAATTCCCAATTTTTTTATCCCCTATCTCCACTTTTTTTGCTAATAATAAAACACCTGCAATCCCCTTCAAATCAATTTCATTTACGGAATCTTCTTCATTTCTTTTGTTATGGCATTTAATACATAAATCATTTGATAATTCTTCATAATATGGTTTTTTTTCAAGATTAAAACCAGGATAGCAATATATCCATAAAATTTTACATTGGTGACATATAAACTTTGAATTCATATTTGATAATTCTGTGATTAAAAATACTTTATAACCTTTGGCTTCTCCAAGGAATAAATGTTCATTCAATTCCCATTTTACAGTATCTTCAATCATATGATCTATTACTTGATATCCTGCACCAAAAGGATATTGAAATAATTGTGTAAAGTCAAAATCTTCTGGTAATGAGTCTGAATGAATTATAATATACATATACTTACGCCAGATAAACCTATATTCTTCTGAATTTTCAAAATTCTCTAAAATTGAATAACTTGGGAAGTTGGACTTTACAATCTCAACTAAAGCATTTGTAATATGTTGTGGGATAAGTTTTTTCGTTGAGATTTCTGTATAGTAGAAACCTAACAATATTAGTGGTAACATTGCAAAAGAAATAACTGGAAAAAATAAATTTGACTTAGTACATTTTACATAAAGCCGATTTTCTTGTCTATTTGTTATAATAAAAATAAAAATATTTCTAAATTTTTCGATTCCATGTTTATCTTTTATAATTTTATTAAATTCATCAGTTTCAATCCAGTTACGATATTTCGTACACTGTTCAGAAGCTTTTTGAAATCCCTTTTGAATTTTTTTTCCAAAAAAGGATTTTGCTTCAAGTATAAAAAGATTATTATTTGAATATATCAATAGATCTATTTCACCCTCCTCAGAAATATCTAGCGCACTCATCCCTGGAACTTTTATGATCAAATTCTTTTCAAGAACATTGACATTGTAAATTTCTGAGAGTTTTTCTGGATTATTTATATATTTTGGTTCATAACCTAAAAAGTAGTTACGGTTTCCTTTTAGTTTAATGATTCCATCATTCAAAGAAGATATTCTTCTAGAGAGCTCTAATTCATAAAAACTTCCAGCAATATCAATTTCTTTAAACAAGTCCTCAAATACCATATTTATAAAATAAATGATTGAGTTATTGGTTGGCACATAAATATTCTTTATTTGTTCATTGGTAGTATATTTCCATCCAATTCCAATTTTTTTAAGATTATAAAAATATTCATCAGTAATTGAATTGATATTCTCAAGTATACACTTCTCTTTGATGTTTGGTAGCACTTGGTCAGCCAGGAAAAAGATATCAGATAATTCATTATTTGGAATATCTTCTAATTCTTTGCTTTTAAGATTATTAAGTGTAAAGGGAAGATTATTTCTAAATCTTGAGATAAAATTATCTATGATATTGAAAAATTGAGTTTTTGTTAAAGTTAGAGTACTATTGAAGTTTTTTTCCCATAATTCACAAAATAAATCCCAATTATCAATTATTTGGCTTTTTCTAACTTTACCAATTCCAGATGAATTACCGAGGGTGAATATTAAATCCTCTGCGTTGATTAATTCTTTATGGGAATATAATGAATTCCAAATATTATTTTCATTAGATAGACTAATACAAATTGATTTTTGAATATCTCTGTTCCTATCTGGAGAAGAAATTACAATTTTATTTCCTTCTTCTATTTCCGCTTTAAAAATCTTTTTTTTCAGGTTCAAAATAAGATAAACTATTGATATTTCTTCTTGATAATATGGTCGGATTTTTCTTATGAAACTAATAAGTTCATTTAGTTCCTTTTGAGGAGTAATCTCATCTTCAGAAATTAGAGGGAGATCTTCAAATTGTATCTTTATTAATTCCTCATAATCAACAAATTCTAACACTCTATTTATAAAATATCCATGATCAATAAGAACACTCTGTAATTTTTTAATAGAAGAAATGTCATCCTCAGCCATTAAATTATCCATTTCTGCCGCTTGATTAATAAAAAGTAGTTTTATGCAAAATTCAGTGTTAGCTTTTATTAAAACTTCAAGTTGCTGCTTCTTTTGAATAAACAGATCCCAAAGCTCTTTAATTAAACTTGGCATTTTTTAACAATAGTTTTTAAATTTCTTTTTTCGTTGCTAGAAATTAATGTCTATAACATCTTAAGGTCTAATAATATAAATAATTAATAGTTAAGTGTGTTTTTTCATTCATTATCTCTATTGAATGTTACTTCATTTCTCCTTTTTTTTCTTTCTTACTTTATCAAGGTTACTCCATCAGGTTACGAATCTAAGAAGAAACTAAGAAACTAAGAAAGGAGGGAGGGAAGGCACGGAGAGAAGGGAATTCTTTCAATTAATGAGAAGGAGAAGGGAAGGGCGGGCAGGGAGAGAAGGGAATTATAATAGTGTGGTTAAAATTATTCTTTAAAAATAAATTGATAAGCAAGATCCATAACAAATACTATTTCAGCCATATACTTCTCATAATTATTATTTGTGTTTATCCATTTTAAAGAAATATCCTTATATTTCTCGTGTAAATAATTTATTTTTTTTTCTATAAAACTAAGATTTATAATAGATCTATCGGGTTTCTTTAAGCTTAGTAAAATCTCAGAAATCATACTTTTACAGGAAATCCATTTTTCATCACATAGGTCCTCAAAATCGTCATGATTTATCTTTAAATCAATAGCTTTGGAGAAAAGATTGGCTCCAACATTGAGCAATCCTCCTGCAATTTGACTCTTTACACTGAAACCTTTTAAACTATTTGCACCTTCTTCAAAATCGTCTTGAATAGAATTAATCAATGGTTTTAATTTATTGGGAGAATGATAAGGCGTAGCTCGATCAGTAATAAAATGAAATGCCCAACCTAAATATTGAGTCCAATTAGATTCCTGATCTCTATATGCTTTTTGTGCTTCTTTAATATATATAATTGCTAAATCTTTTGCCCATAATGAATGTTCCTTCCACCAATTATATAATACTTTCGGAGTTTTTAACATGTTTGCCTCAATTTCTTGTTTATTTAAAAGATCGGGTTCGATTGATGCCTTTACTATATTTTTTGCTTCATAGGATCTAATTTGGACATTACCCATTTGTATTACCAAATTAGATAATCCTTGATGAACTATTGGTTCCATTTTAATCACGAATAATGTTAATATCTAAGAAATAGTAAAACACACGGATATATTAAATACTTATACTTAAATAAAAAATTCTTTTCTCTCTTGTAAATGATACTTTGCTTCTACGAGGATAGGATTTCCTTCATTAGTTATAAAACCCATACTTTTCATATGTTCTGCTAATTCTTTCCATTGGTAGATATAATTCTTATAGTCGCTGTCAAAGTTAAGCCCTCTCTGTTGTGCTTTATGTCTTAACCAACTTTCTAATCTAACAGGATCATTCCTCAAGCTATTTGGGATTAAAATTCCAAACCGATCCGCTTTATCCCTTAACCAAGCTAGTTTCTCGTTATCTAATGATTCCTGTATCTTTTCTTGTTGAGTTTGCGTTCCAGTTTCGACTTGTGATTTTACCTTTATGAGCTATAAGATTTTTGGTACTAAAGTAATCCCAGAAATAGAGTATTCCGAAGATATTACATTATATATTAAATGCATAATTAATTAAATCTCTCCCAGAAGATAAAAAAGATTAGATAAAATAGTCTTTACTTTTACTATAAAATAATAATTATGAATTTTTTAAATACTCTAAAGTCTTAAAATTGAATTCCTGAACGAGGGCGGTATTCTTTTAGAACCATATTAGAAATAGTCTTCGTTACATATTCTGTCTCATTCAACACCCTAATAAAATGATGGACATCTTCTGCTTCTTTAAAACGGCAAATTAAAGCTGCGGATTGCTCCCCTGTAGTATGAAAGACAGAACAAACCTCCGGTATTTTTGATATTTGTTCCAAAATTTCAGCTGTGTGTTTACCATCAATTTGTATTCTTATTAAAAATGTTAACTTATAACCAAGCTTTTCGTTGTTGAGTTTAAGAGTATAGCCCTCTATTATACCATTCTTTTCGAGTTTCGCTATTCTATTATGAATGGTGCCGATAGAGATGTTTAACTTATCTTGAATTACTCGATATGATGTTTTAGCGTTTTCTTGCAAGATTTTTAAGATTTCCTTGTCGATATCATCTAAGACTTTTTCTTTTTTCATTTTTAAACTAGATCACAAAGAGTAATATATTTTTTAAAATTGTTCAACAAATCAATATTTATTGTAAAATTTTTATTACAACAATTCAATATTTATTGCAAAATTTATAATTTTTGTTATTGAAGTGTTTTACTTTTAAATGATCTCCAAATCATAAAATTATTATTGAATTCTTCTTATATTTCTATATATTAAAAATATAAAAAAAACATAAAATTATGTCTGTACCAATAATAATATTAAAAGAAGGAACTGAGGAAACTAAAGAGAAAGAAGCTCGAATGCAAAACATAAATGCGATTCTAGCAATTACCGAATCCGTAAAATCTACTCTTGGACCAAAAGGCATGAATAAAATGCTTGTAGATTCTGTAGGAGACGTAACGATAACGAATGATGGCGCCGAAATATTAAAGAAACTTGATATTGATAATGTTGCTGCGAATATGATGGTAAATGTAGCCAAATCGATTGACGACGATATCGGTGATGGTACTACTACAGCTGTCATCTTCTCCGCTGCTTTATTGGGAAACGCTCTAGAATTAATTGAACAAGGCATACATCCAAAACCTATTACTCATGGATTCCGCATGGCAGCAAATAAATCTTTAGAGATTCTAAATGAGATCGCTGTTAAAATATCTCAAGACGATGATAAAATTCTTATTAATATCGCTAAAACTGCTATGAATTCTAAAGATATTGTAGGGGTAAAAGATTATTTTTCAGAATTAACTTTACAAGCTATAAAACACATAAAAGGGGACGCCAAAGATACTTTTTCGAAAGTAGGGAATGTATTAATTGTTAAGGTGCCCGGAAAATCGCTCAGAGAATCAGAATTAATAAATGGAATTTACATTGAAAAAGAACGAGTCAATCCCGCTATGCCAGAAGTAGTAAAAAATGCGAAAATAGCTGTTATTAAAAGAAAATTAGATGTTGTTAAAACAGAATTCGATTCCCAAATTAGAATATCTAACCCCGCTGACATTCAAAAGTTTCTCGATCAAGAAGATAAAATCCTGCTAGATTACTTAAAAATCTTTAAAGATTTAGGAGTGAATATGATCGTTAATAGTCAAGACATTTCCGATAAATTCGGTGCGTATTTGGCGAGAGAAGGAATCGTTGCGATAAAAAATCTCGGCGATTCAGACACAAAAGCCGTAACAAAAGCTACTGGAGCGAATCAAGTTGCTGATCTCCACTCTTTATCCGAAGAAGATTTAGGGTTTGCAGAAAAAATAAAATTTGAAAAACTTGCAAACAACGATTATATTTTATTTAGTGGATGTAAAAACCCTAAGTCAGTATCAATATTACTAAAAGGAGGCTTAGAGAAAATCCTAGATTCCGCAGAGATTACCTTACACGATGTTCTCTCAGTACTTGCTAAAGTAATGGACACAGAAGCCGTGGTTGCGGGTGGTGGCGCTATATATATCGAGCTTGCGAAGAGATTAAGAGAATTTGCGAATCAAATTAGCGGGAAGGAACAACTTGCTATAAACGCTTTTGCTATAGCATTAGAAGAAATTCCAAAAACTCTAATCAAAAACGCAGGATTAGATGAAATTGAGAATATGACCGAATTACGCGCTGCTCACAAAACAGATAACGAAAAATGGGTTGGAATTGATACTATATCCAATAAGATCGAAGATAATTTTAAAAAAGGGATAGTTGAACCCGCTGCTCTTATTAACCATGTAATCAAAGCGGGAAGTGAATTAGCAAATTTAATTTTAAGAGTAGATAGAATTATCAGCGCTAAAGGCTCTAAACTTCCTGGGTTATAAAATGTAAATTACTATATTTTTTTCTTAATTTTTTTCTTATTTTCGTTTATTTTAGAATATTATTTAAAAATTTTTCAATTTTTCACTAACTTCAAAAAGATTTTTAATAAAAATTTCACTTTTTTATCCATAAACTTAAAATATTTATTAAATTGAATTAAGATGAACATTACAAAAGATTTTGTGAATTTTTTGGACAGAGATTTAATATCTCAAGATGACATCGAAAAATTGTTTAATTTGAAGAATGAGCACATGTTAAAAATTATAAAGCAATTTGTTGACTTATGTAAACCTAGTAAGATTACAGTAATTTCTGATTCTAAAGAAGATATCGAATATGTGAGGCAAAAAGCCATCGTCATCAGCGAAGAAACTAAACTTCAGATAAATGGACATACGATTCATTACGATAGCTTTTACGATCAAGCAAGAGATAAAGAAAACACTAAAGTGTTAATTCCTAAAGGTGAATATAGGAGCCCTTGGATAAATACAATGGATAGGGATGAAGGAATCAAAGAAATATTGGAAATTATGGATGGGTGCATGAAAGGAAAAGAATGTCTTGTAAGATTTTTCTGCCTTGGTCCAATAAATTCTAAATTTACAATCGGAGCTCTACAACTTACGGATTCTTTTTATGTCGCACATTCAGAAGACCTTTTGTATCGCGTCGGCTATGAAGAATTCAAAGATCTTAATGGTTCTGATGATTTCTTTTACTTCATCCATTCTGCCGGTGAACTCAATGGAGATCCTCCAGTTACTAAAAATATCAATAAACGTCGCATATTTGTAGATTTACAAGAAGATCGGGTTTTGTCCGTAAACAATCAATACGCTGGCAATTCTCTAGGATTAAAGAAATTAGCTCTAAGATTAGCAATAAATAAGGCAAATAATGAAGATTGGCTAACAGAACATTATTTTATATTGGGGGTTCGTCCTACAGGAAAAAATCGAACAACTTATTTTACAGGAGCTTATCCAAGCGCTTCCGGAAAAACGTCAACGGCTATGCTTCCAGGACAGCTAATTGTAGGGGATGACATTGCTTATTTACGTGCTTGGAATGATGGATTTGCTCACGTCGTTAATATAGAAAAGGGAATATTTGGAATTATAAAAGATGTTAATCCCAAAGACGATCCCGTAATTTACGAAGCGCTTATAACGCCAAGAGAATTAATTTATTCTAATGTTCTCATAAAGGACGGAAAGTCATATTGGCTCGGGATGGGTAAGGATCACCCTAAAGAAGGCTTCAATTATTCTGGTAATTGGTTTGAAGGGAAAACTGACGAAAATGGGAATAATATTCTTCACGCCCATCCAAATGCTAGGTACACAATAAATCTTACCGACCTATCTAATTGCGATCCCAAATTAGAGGATCCTAATGGCGTACCAGTCCACGGTATTTTTTATGGCGGTAGAGATTCGGATACTATGCCTCCTATCGTTGAAAGTCTAAGTTGGGAACATGGAGTCTTCTTAGGGGCTACTATCGAATCTGAAACAACATCAGCAACTCTTGGTGCGGTAGGTGTTAGAAAAGCTAGCCCAATGGCAAATTTAGATTTTCTAGTTGTGCCATTGGGAAAATACTTAAAAAATCACCAAAAATTTGGTAAGAAATTAAAACATTGTCCTCAAGTATTCTCTACTAATTACTTTCTTAAAAGCAAAGAAGGCAAATATCTAAATGGAATATTGGATAAGAAAGTATGGGTTATTTGGGCGGAAGGCCGTACTCAAGGAGACTTCGACGCGATTGAAACACCGATTGGATATCTTCCGAAATATGACGATCTGAAATCATTGTTTAAATTAGAATTAGATAAAGATTATTCTCAAGAAGATTACACAGAACAATTTAAGTTAAAAATCAAAAAATTGCTTGATAAGTTGGATCGCATGGAAGAAATGTATAAGGCAGAAAAAGATGTCCCAAAATTTTTCTGGGAAGTTCATACTAAACAAAGATCAGAATTAAATAAATTATTGAAAAAATACGGTAAAGATGATATCTTGCCCTCTGATTTGTCGTAAAAGTAAATTAATTATCAAAAAACAGATTATATGGCTAAAAAAATAAAATTCAAACTTTATAACAAGAGTTTTAACCCATGTTTTACTTTGTAAGTTCTTTTGAGCCTATCAACCTCTATAAATCTCTTTATTTCAAGGTTGTTTAACAAATCCCTCATCTCAACAGGATTTTTTTCTAACTTTTCAGCCAATCCTTCGATATCCGTTTCGTAGGATTTTAAAATTGTGAGAAGGGAAGAATAATTATCGTATATCAGATTTACAAGATATTTTAAAGATTCTTCTAAATTTTCTCCTGTCCTTGTGCTTGTCGAAAAAATCATAGCGTCGTCGTGTAAGTAATTCTGTGATCTAACTATCTCAGAGTGTCTCGCACCAGCAATATCTTGCTTGTTTGCTAAATAAACTATTGGCGTATCTACCCCTATTGTTTTTCTAAGGGCATTTAATATGATTAATGCATCTTCATCTTTTTCAGGATGAGCCGCATCAAAAATGAAAATAACCCCATCAGACCCTTGAATGATTACATCTCTCATAACTTTGAATCTTAATAAACCAGGAGTTCCAAATAAAAAGACATCAAACCCATTTAATCTGACAATACCTAAGTCCATTCCAACCGTATAAAACTTATTATCTCTAGCTTTTGCTTCGACATTCAAAGCTTTTTCGTCTAAACTTTTGATAAAACTTGACTTTCCGCACTGGAGAGGGCCGGATACAACTATTTTCATGATTTTCAGCAAATATTTAGAATCCTACAGGTACCATTAAAGCTTTTGTCGGATTCTTATTGTATTAATTGTTTATTATTTGATTATTAACTTGTTTTATTTTATTATATTGATTAATATCTATATAATATGACTTTGTACTTTTAGAAAAAATTAAATCGATCTTTTTATTTTTTTAAACCTATTTATTACTTTTTAATAAGTCAATTCAGTTAGTTGCAATATATTTGTTTTTTAACTACTTAACTATTTAAAATCTTAATATTTGAAAAATTAACGAAAATGTCATCAATCTTCTTAGAGGAGAAATGTTCTATTGCCAAATTTACACTTTTTGAGCAAAAATTTATTAAAATAAGAAAGAATTGTTCAGAATTTTGATCAATAAAGCTTTTTTTTTGTAAATTCTCAACATAAAACTTATCATTTTCGTTAAAGAGAGAAATATTTATATATACTTTTAACCTATTAAGTAAATTATAAAAATATTAGTTATTCATATAAACAATTATTTTCAAAAAGGACTAAATATTCTAAAAAAACAACTTATAATATAAATTAAAAGCAAAAATATTACTAAGAATTGAATAAAAAATTCAAAAAAAGGAATGGCAAATGGAAGAAATAAAATCAAAGACGAATTTATTTGAAGATATAAAAATATTTAAAGACCTAGAAAGAGATATTATTGAAACAAAAAAATGTTGTGCTTGTGGAGCGTGTGTTGCCTTTTGTAATAGTCAGGGTTTTGATGTCATTAAAATGGAGGGGTATACACCAAAATTTATATCAGAGGAAAATGAAGACAATTGTAAAGAATGCGGTATTTGTTATTATATATGTCCAAACACTACTCCATTAATGGATCAACTAAATGAGATGTATAATGCTGAAAGTGAGCTTGGACATATTATTACAGTAATTGCAGCTAAAACTATCGATGAGAATATCAGAGAATTTGGGCAAGATGGAGGTATAGTATCAACATTTCTCACCTATTTGTTTGAAAAAGACGAAATAGATGGCGCTATTGTTTCAGAATACGATGAAAATTTAAATCCTTTACCAAAAATCATATTTGATAAAAAAGATTTAATAAAATCATCAGGAACTCGTTATTCCATTTCCCCGAATATCTTGTCTTTAAAAGATTTAAACATTATTTCTCAAGATATATTAGAGAAAAAGAATATTGAAAATATAGATGATTTACGATTAGCATTTGTTGGAACCCCATGTCAATGTCGAGCTGTTAGAAAGATGCAATACTTAAACATAACGCCTGCCTATAATATTAAATTTGTGATAGGTTTGTTTTGCTTTGAAAATTTTGATTACGATAAAATATACAAGATAATACAAGATGAAACAAATGTAAAACCTTCGGATATATTGAAAACGAATATAAAAAAAAATTTCTTTATAACTTCCAAAAAAGAAGAAGTTTTTGAAATAAATATTAAAACTCTTGATCCTGCTGTTAGAAGTCATTGTCAGGAATGTGATGAATTTACTGCTAAATTTTCAGATATTAGCGTTGGAGCTTCTGGAGCTCCAGAGGGACATTCTATAATTGTTGTTCGAACGGCGAAAGGACAGAGAATAATCAATTCTCTTACCACAGAAGGGATTATTGAAAAATACCGAATTCCAATAGAACAAATTACTGAGTGGAAAACAAAAAAAATCAATTGGTTTAATAAAATGACTTCCCGAAAAACTAAATAATAAAATTTAAAGTGGTAAAAAATGGCAAACAATAATATTTTGGTTATAGGTGCTGGAGTATCTGGTATTTCAGCTTCATTGGATTTAGCAGAACAAGGATATAGGGTAATCTTAGTAGAAAGAGAACCTTCTATAGGAGGAAGAATGGCTCAATTAGATAAGACCTTTCCAACACTCGATTGTTCTATATGTATTTTAGCCCCTAAAATGGTTGAAGTTGCTAGACATCGGAATGTTGATCTTTTAACTTACTCAGAAGTTGAGGAAGTATCGGGTTCCGCGGGTAATTTTAAAGTAAAAGTAAGGAAAAAAGCGCGCTATATTGATCAAGATAAATGTACAGGTTGTGGGGATTGTGCGACAATTTGTCCCGTCAGGGGGATTCCAAACAATTTCGATGAAGGTTTGAAATATAACCACGCTGCATATGTCTCTTATCCCTCAGCGGTTCCATCAGTTTATACGATTGTTAAAGAAAAATGTATTTTCTTAAATCATGGAATTTGTGGATTATGTGCTCAAAATTGTGAAGCAGAAGCTATAATTCTAGATCAAAAAGATGAAATCATCGAATACAACGTATCTTCAGTTATCGTGTCTGTTGGATATGATCTTTTAGATCCTTCAGTTCTTACGAGATACCATTATGGAGAATATCCAAATGTAATTACTGCAATACAATACGAAAGACTATTAAGTGCATCAGGACCTACTGGCGGTGAAATAATTAGACCTTCTGATCGAAAACATGCCCATAATATTGCTTTTGTTGGGTGTGTTGGTTCTAGAAATGAAGATATCTGTGCTTATTGTTCTAAATTTTGTTGTATGTATATGGCCAAAGAGGGAGTGGTTACCAGAGAGCATTCACCTGAAACTGATGTAACAATATTTTTTAATGATACTCGCGTTATAGGGAAAAATCAGGAAGAATTTATTGAACGTGCAAAAGAAGAGTATAAAATAAAATATTTCCATGGAATTCCAGGTGATATCCGGGAAAATCCCATTACCCATGATTTGATTGTGAAACATGCTAATTTAGATACTGGAGATGTTGAAACTAAAAGATTCGATCTAATTGTATTAGCTAATGCGGTTATACCTCGAAGAGGAACTGAAGAATTAGCAAAAATGTTAGATATTGAGTTAAATGAATTTAGCTTTTTCAAAACAAAAAGTTCTGTTGAAGATTTGCATTCTTCCCGTGATGGAATTTATATAACAGGATCTTGTCAATCCCCTGATGACATAGCAAATTCAGTTATGAAAGCTAGTGGTGCTGCAACTTTAGCAGCTTTACATGCAATACCATTAACTAAAGAAGAGCAAGCAATTGAATTACCTCTTTTAAGGGTTGTTAATCCAGGAGATGAACCTCGAATTGGTGTTTTTATTTGTGAGTGTGGTATCAATATTGGGGGTTATATTGAAGTTCAAGAAGTTTTAGAATATGTGAAAACATTACCAAATGTAGTTTTTGCAATGCATAATAAGTATAGCTGTAATGAACAAACTCAACAAAAAATAAGGGAAAAGATTGAGGAATTAAATTTAAATCGAATTCTTGTTGCAGCGTGTACTCCTAGAACACATGAACCATTATTTCAAAATACTATTCGAGAAGCTGGTTTAAATGAATATCTTTTTTGCTTTGTCAGTATTCGTGAATTAGATTCATGGGTACACATGAGAGAAAAAGAGAAAGCAACTGATAAGGCAAAGGATTTAATCCGGATGGGTATTGCTCGAGCAAGATTTCTCAAATCAGAATTGAAAATTAAAGGTGATGTAATCCCAGAAGCTTTAGTAATAGGTGGAGGTATTGCAGGGTTGAGTTCTGCTATGGAAATTGCCAAGAAGGGTTATAAAGTACATTTAGTCGAAAAAGACGATAAATTAGGCGGTCAATTAAACTTAATTTATAAAATTAATTTTGACCGCATAGATTCAAGAGAATTTCTAGAAAAAAAATTAAATGAATTTAATCAGCTAAAAAATATTACAACATATTTAAGTTCCGAAGTATCTGATGTAAAAGGCTCAATTGGTGATTTTAAGGTTAAAGTAAGGAATAATACCAACGAGAAGATTTCCGATTTAAATGTAGGAGTAATCATCGTTGCTACAGGAGCATATGAATATAAACCAGAAGGCTGGTATCATTATGGAGATGATCCTCGTATAATGACACAATTAGAATTATCTGAAAAATTAAGAGAAAATCAGTTGGAAGATGGCAGGACATATGTATTTATACACTGTGTTGGTTCAAGACAGACCGATCCAGAAAAGGGATTTTCTTATTGTTCTTTAATCTGCTGTTCAGAATCTATAAGACATGCATTGTATGTGAAAGAAAATTACCCTAATTCAAATGTTTATGTATTGTATAGAGACATTCGCGTAGGAACTGACGAAGAACCTTATTATTGGAAAGCAAGGGAAGATGTCAATTATATAAGGTTCAACGATTATCCTGAAGTAGAAATTGCAAATGGAAAGATTAATGTTAAAGTTAATGACATTCTAACCCAAGTATTACTTAATATTGAGGCTGATAAAGTAGTTTTATCTACACCATTAGTACCGTATGATACAAAAAAACTTGGTCAATTCATAAAATGTGCTAGAGATCAACACGGATTCTTTTTGGAAGCACATGTAAAATTAAGACCGTTTGATTTTGCTACTGATGGAATATATCTTGCAGGAACTGCTCATGGTCCTAAAGGCATTGCTGATTCAATATCTCAAGGAAGAGCAACAGCAGCTCATGCTTTAATACCTCTAATTTCAGGAGTAGTCGAGAATGAACCTTTAGTTTCTATTGTCAATCCTGCTTTATGTATCGCATGCCAAAAATGTGAGGAAGTTTGTAATTTTGGTGCGATTGGAGTAAATTTTGACAATGATTTATTAGTTTCGGAATCTAATCCTTTATTATGCAAAGGGTGTGGCGATTGTGCAGCAGCTTGTCCAGCTGGAGCAATTAGAATGAGTCATTTTGCTGATGATCAAATTTATCCTATGATATCTGAAGCTGTAAAAGGTGATTTTGTGGATGAAAGACCTAGAATTATAGCATTTTTATGTAATTGGTGTAGTTATGCGGGAGCTGATAATTGCGGTGTGAGTCGTTTTCAATATCCTACCAATATACGACCAATAAGAGTAATGTGTACAGGGAGAATTCCAAAAAGTTTTATTTTACAAGCATTTTTAGAAGGTGCTGACGGTGTTTTTGTTGGTGGATGTCATATAGGAGATTGCCACTATTTAGAAGGTAATTATGATATGTTAAGACGTTACAATGAGATAAATGAAGTTCTTGAAAAAGTTGGTATAAATCCTGAGCGTTTCCGCCTTGAATGGGTTTCAGCTTCAGAAGGTAAGCGATTCTCAGAGGTAGTAACTGATTTTGTTAATAAGGTTAAAGAAATAGGTCCTTTGAGTGAAGAACAAAAGCCTAAAAAAATGATTGCTAAAGCCGAAGGAGGTGCGTAAAAATGGCTCAAAAAGTTATTAAGCAAGCAAAAGATTTAGATAAAAATTTTCGTTATGAAATTGCTGAAAAGGTAGGTGCTAAATCACTCTTAAAATGTATACAATGCGGCGTATGTAGCTCTGGATGTACAGTAACTGAATATGTTGATATGCAGCCACATAGAGTTGTTGCTTCTTGTCTTCTTGGATTAAAAGAAGAAGTGTTATCAAGCCAAGCTATTTGGACTTGTTCATTATGTCATAGATGTACCGAAAGATGTCCTAAAAATGTTGATTATTCATTCATTTTAGCTCTTCTACGAAATATGGCGGTTAAAGGCGGTAAAATACCAAAAGAATACTCAAGCACCATAGTAACTATTTATAACAATGGTTTTGTAGTCCCATATACAGGTGGTTTGAAGGATAATATTGATAGAAGGCGAAATAGATTAGGTTTACCTCAATTTACAGCACCAAATTTAGATGAAATTAGATTTATAATTGAAGAAACGGGACTTGGAGATCTCGCAAAAAAGGAGGTTGATG
>JAUWZT010000048.1 GCA_030615145.1 Promethearchaeota archaeon
GCCTCTTTCAGCTTTGTCACGCATTACTTAAGCGATTTAGGGGCAGGACCTAATGGAGTTGGTTTAGTATTTAGTGTAGGAATGATGTTAACTAGTGCTGTGACGATATTTTTCTTTCTACATTTAAGCACATATTTAATTAATCAAAAGGGAAACAAATTTTTCATCAAAATTGCGTTCGTCTCTGGTTTAATTTCCTCAATTGGGACTTTCTTTGTGGGATTCTTTCCCATAAACATTTACTTAGACTTACACAATTTTTCGGCGAGTTTTTTCTTTATTGGAGGTTTCGCTTATTGTCTATTTTTTGCGATTTCTGAACTAACCACTCCTGGAATTTCTAAATATCAAGCATTATCTGGATTTGTTGTTTGTTTCTTTTTCTTTATGTTTATTTTCTATAGCTCTATAAATTATTTTGACCCTGAACTCTGCTTGATAGAATCTTACATCTCAGAATGGTTACTTTTTTTTATGTTAATTTCATGGATAATTGAACACGAGATATACATCTTTAGAGCCGAAAAAAAAAAGCAATAGCCTTTGTTTATAAGGCTTTGCCTTGATTAGCTACGGCTTCCATCGCTTCTTTAACTTCTTCTGCATCCCCCAAGTAATAATGCTTTATTGGTTTTAAGTCGTCGTCTAGCTCGTAAATTAACGGAATGCCTGTTGGAATGTTTAATTTTATTATTTCATCTTCAGAGAGATTATCCAAATACTTGACAAGTGCGCGTAAGCTATTCCCGTGTGCCGATATCAAAACTCTCTTTCCTTTTTTAATTGTGGGGGCGATCGTCTCGTGCCAGTATGGTAAGAATCGCTCGACAGTATCTTTTAAACATTCTGTTAACGGAATATCTTCAGAGTTTAAATCCTTATACTTTGGGTCGGTTCCAGGATACCTTGGATCTGATGACTTAAGAGCTGGTGGAGGAACATCGTAGCTTCTTCTCCAAATAAGGACTTGTTCTTCCCCAATTTCTTTCGCCATTTTTGCCTTATAAAAACCTTGTAAAGCTCCATAATGCCGTTCATTTAATCTCCATGATCTGTAAACGGGTATCCACATTAAATCCATTACGTCTAATACGATCCACAGAGTTCTTATACCGCGTTTCAGTACAGATGTAAAAGCAACATCAAACGTAAATCCCTCATCTTTTAATAATTGTCCCGCTTTCTTATCTTCCTCAATACCTTTTTTTGAAAGATCAACATCTGTCCAACCCGTAAATCTATTCTCTTTATTCCAGATGCTTTCTCCGTGGCGTAAAAGTACTAATTTCATCATAATAATCACTTTTTTTAGAAATAATTTGAATATTTAAGTTATCTATAACTAGTAAATATTATAAATATTTACGAATTTACTCGTAATTTTAATATAAGAAGACTATACTTTTAGGTGTTTTGTTATTGAATAAAAGAGGAATTTTAAAAGGAGCTAACCGTAAAGAAGCAACTTGGAAAAAAACTAAGCTTGGTGAACCGTTTAAAGAAGCTCTTGATCGGTTCAGAACCGATGTTTTAAACCGAAACGATTTTGATGCAACTTCTCTTTTGCAATTTGGTTTATTTATGTCTATGGCTGTTATTAACATTTTAAAAGAAAGCGAAAAAAAATTAGGGAAAGAAGGGCAAAAAGTAGTAATCGACGCGTTAATCAAAACAGGTTATAACATGGGCAACCAAATTTTAGAAAATATTCAACTACCAACTGAAATTTCTGATATAGAACTAATGAGTTTTTTAGCAACCATCATTAACACACAAGCGTGGACTTCCATTGAGGATCCACGCATCGATAAGGAAGATCAGTGCTCTTTTGATATAATTTGGTGTCCGTTGCAGGATGTATATAAAGCGTTCGATTGTAGAGTACAAAGGTATTTAGTCCAAGGAATATTGAATGCATTTAGAGATTTCGGTATTTTAAAGTCTGATTATCAAGTAGAATTCAAATCGACAATTCCTGCTGGAGCAAATACTTGCCATTTTGTTATAACTAAGAAGAAACCAAATGAACAAGATAAATGGGAATCCTATTCTAAGGATTTAGAGAAGAAGGCTTTAGAAAAATAATGTTCTAATAAATATTTAAATAATAAAAAAATCAAATAATTTTTTGTCTAAACTTAAATACAAAAAAAAAGTATTAAGAATTATCGATCCAAAAAATAACTAACATAAACGCTATTAAAACGATTTATAAAACAATGATTAAAGCGAAAAACAATAGAAACTATTGGTTGAGCGCCTTGTGTTTTTTAATTTTTTTCATAAATTTTCCAATAAACTCGCTTAGCAACACAGTATTAGGCGAATCTGTGTTTCCTGCCGAAATAAACGATGAATTCATCTGGAAAACTGTAAATGCCACCGAATCGTGGTATATGGAAGTTGATTATATACGATTTACCGTTGCGAATATATATAATGAGACTAATAATGATAAAAATTATCTATTCGTAAACTATACGCTTGAATTTTATTATAGAAATAATTGGTTAACAGAATATTTTAACTCGTTTTATATGGCTTATAATAAAACTTTAGACTTTTTAAATTGGTCAGCAGAAGGGTTTCAACATGGAAATTTATTCTTGTTTCCAACTCCCGTTAACTATTCCCTAATTGGAGAGGCAATAAAAATAGCCGGTTTTTTTGACTATTCAATTTCAGGGGAAAAGGTCATTTTAGACTACGGAAACAGCACTACTATTGAATTAACTATAGCTCCTTCTGGAATTTCTACGATAATAGAAAGAATTACGAACGGCACCACAATATATCGTTGGGAATTAAATACAGAAGAAATCATTATTAGGGTTCCTTTTGGAAACTACTATTTAATCGTTTTAATAATAAGCGTAATGTCTCTAGTAATTGTTAAAAAAAAAAGATGTTGATGTCTTTCAAACATTAATTTTCCATTTTGATTTATTTATCCTTTAGTACTTTCTATATCCCCTTTAAAAAGTTCAAATGGAACTCTTTCATTTGTGTCGACTATCCTTCTAAAAAATATCTTTTTGCTTTCCTCAATTGCTTTCTGGGTTGGCTGATATTTTCTCGCGGGTTGACCGATGTATATGTAGTCAGGTTCTAATATCTGTCCTATGTGAGTTACTGCCCAGATACCCAGAGTTGTACTTTTTCCTATAATAGTTCCTGGTGCTACAATTGAATGCCCTCCTAAAACAACATGGTCGCCAATAATAACCTTTTTGATTAAAAGATGATCGTCATTATCAATTCTAACGATCATACTAGACATAATAACCGCGCCTTGACCAACCATCATGTTGTCCCCTAATTCAATAAATTCTGTATCTATCCAACCGTCGAAAAGAGTACTTTTAAAATCGGTACGAACGCCCAATAATTTAAAAGCAAGATTTGTAGCCCAGGGGAAGCAGAAATTATTCCAAATCCAAAATACAAACTTTTTGACAACAACTCGTAAACAAAAGTAGTAATAGTCTTTATTGCTTTTATCAATTTTAAATAAACCTTCGCGTGGTTTGTGTAATAACTTCAATGTAATCAAAAATAGCTTTCCTAGTAAGAGACTAATTAGCAAATACGCGCCCCACCACGCTAAAACGTCAACAAAGATTATAAAAAGCCTCCAATGTAAAAAGCTCGAATCCATAGCAATTGGAAAGAATGTTAAGATCATGACTAATGGCATAAGAATGGATAAAATGTGTAAAATTATAAAAATTAAGGACGCAATAGGATACCAATGAAAGGTATTTGTTGTTATAGGATACGACGCGATCGCAATTGAGTCATATTCTTTCTCGGATAAGCTATGTTTTTTATTCTCCAGAATAATCGCCTCCTAAATAATCGATAATTTCTTCTTTTTTCATACGTTTAGCTGGAAACCCAATATATATGCCATCGCCGTCTAATTTATCATATTTAAGCGTAGTGCAACCCGGTAGCAATGTAGATTCCTCTCCAATCTCAGTACCGGGCAAACCTCCCGTTGTTGCATTAAGTATAGACTTATTACCTATTTCTGCACCAACGAATATTAGATTCTCCTCTCCATACACTCCATTAACTAAATGATTTGTAATATGTGATGAAGTACCTAAATAACAATTATCACCAAAGTTTATATGACTGTGGATAAAAGTCTCTTCTAGCACCGTACCCTTTCCAATTTTATTGGATTTTATAAAATTTAACTCCCAATTAACTAACCACGGGAAGGGAGAACGTGAGAATGCAAAAACAGGATATTTCATGAGAAATGACCTAAAATGATAATAATCAAGAGTAGTTGATGCCTCATCTAGATTTCTATCGAAAACGCCTTGAGAAGGACCTCTTTTATCTGCTAACTTATAGAACCATCTTGTAAATAATGCTACGAAAAATAGATGTAATAAATAGCAAGATATAAATATTAATGGAGTTAAAAAGAATAGGCCGTAATTATATGGATTTAAAAAAATCTTGAATGTAAAGGGTTGAGACAATAAATTCGGCGCTAAAAATCCAAACAAAAACAAGTAAAAAATAAATCCAGGCAAAAAAAAAGAAAATCCAATTATGATTGTACCAGATATAATATAAAAATGAAACGGAACTGATAAATTTGTTCCTTGCGCTGTTAAGAATTCTTCAGTTTGCGTGATAGATGGATCTTTTTCAAAAAAGCTTTTTTCAATTACTTCTTTATTAGTAATAGCGCTAGTTTCTAACGTTTTTTTAACAGGTCTACCGCAATATACAGAATTACGATCTAAATGCTGATTTATTTTGGTTATAGAATTTGATTCAAGGATAGTGTTTGGTTCAATGATAGTGCCTGGCAAAATAAGAGAATGGGCTCCAATAATTACATTATCCTTTATAACTACTCGTTTAAAAATCAACCTATCTTTTACAATCAAATTCGACATAATCACAGTTCCCTGACCAATTCTAACGTTTTTCCCAAGCGTAACAAACTCGCAATCAACCCAACCATCATGTAAAGCGTTTTTAAAACTAGTTTTTACACCAAATATTTTATATGCTAACATTTCAAAAAAAGGAAGCGATAATTGTCTTGATAGCCAAATAGGCCACTTCTTTATTACGCTTCTTAAACTCCAAAAACAGAAATCTTTATCATCTTTTTTAAAATAAAATACGCCTTCTTGAGGCGGGTGGATTAAATTAGTAATTAAAAGAAAGACTTTTGAGACCAGAATAGAGCTGATAATTAAAATGAAAACTCCTACAAAGAAAATTAACGGAAAGAAAATATAAAATATTGTTTCTGCCAGATAAAAATTATTCCAATAAAACCAAAACCAAAAAAGAAGTGGTTGAGAGCTCAGAACTATTATTAATAAGTAAATGACTATATAATACTTTTTAGCTAAAGTATTTGTCGTTCTGGGGCCTTCCCTTAAAGAAGCTGGTATAGAAATTTTTTATCCACTCTGCTTTATCCATAACTCTAGTGATATTATATAGTAAGAAATTATCTCTTAAAACCTTAATATAATATATTATTATAAATTTACTCTCCAAATTTACTAAAGTTTTAGATATATTAAAAACTAAATCCAATATTATTATTTCAATTTTATATCGAAGAAATTAAAGGATGAAATAGGTTGAGTGAAGAATTTTTTTGGTGGGATGAAGAACAAAGAGCCATTTATAAAGATGTAAGGCAATTTGTCGAAGAAAATTTTGAAGAGGCAGAGAAGTATTTCTGGAATACCAAATTCCCATGGCCATTAGTAAAGAAAGTTGCTGAAAAAGGGTATTTTGGAGTCGGTGTTCCGAAAGAGTACGGTGGTTTAGAATTGGGCGCTACCGGAAGTTGTATTGTTGCAGCGCAGCTAGGCAGACTTTATGCTGTAGGTCATGTATTCACCGTAAGTATGCTGGCTGGTTTGGAACAGCTATTAAGGTTTGGTACCGAAGATCAAAAACGATCTTGGCTCCCCAAAATTGCGAATGGTGAAGAATTAGGTGCTTTATGCATCACCGAACCTTTTGCGGGATCTGATGCTGCTAATGTTTTTACTTCCGCTGTAAAGGATGGAGACGAGTGGATATTAAACGGTAAAAAGCGATTTATCACTGGAGCGGGAGTTTCTGATAGATATTTTATTTATGCAAAAACCAGCGATGACCCAGCTATTCGCAAACAATACGGTCATATAACTTCTTTTATGGTTGAAAAAGGTAGACCAGGATTTTCTTTAGAAAAAATTAACCCCTTGATTGGATTTGATAATGTCCCAAATGGATACATCGATTTTGATCACGTCAGAATTCCGGACATTAATCGTATTGGTGCAGTTGGAAATGGTTGGAATGTGATGATGGCAGGTTTGAACTTTGAACGACTAATTGGTGCTGCAGTTTTTAGTGGTTTGTTTGAAGATGTAATCAATTTGTTATTTCACTTTACTAAAAGGCGAGTTCAATTTAGAAGAACAACTAATCAATTTCCAGGGATTCAGAACGAAATCGCTGAGATTATAAAGATAGCAAAAGTATCGAGATTATATTCTTATCATTGCGCTAAATTAATAGACAACGGTGGAGAACCAATGGTAGAGGCCTCAATAGCAAAGATGATTAACACAGAAGCTGCGAGAGATATTGGACTTAAAGCCATTCAAATATTGGGAGGAGATGGTCTCACCAAGTTTCTACCTACTGAAATAATCCTACGCGAAGCAAAGATTGGAGAAATCGTTGCTGGAACAAACGAGATCCAAAAAATGATTATCTATAGGTTTTGTGCTATGCTTCCTATATATAATAAACCCATGAGAATGAGATGGAACGACGAAATTAATGCCCCGATAATTTCGAAAAAAGAATCTACATTCAAAGGAATGGAAATAAGCGAGGAAAACGTGTTAAAAGTTATTTCTCATGATTACAAAATAAATCCCGGATTATATATGACTCCAGACGATGTACGAGAGGATATAGGAGGGGGGCGCTCCGAATTGAGAAAGATTTTTGAAACGCTAGAAAAACAGGGATTAATCGTTATTCATCGCGATCGTTCGGGAAAAGTAGCATTAGTTAAATCCACTTACGAAGGATTACAACTGGCTTTCCCAAAAGAGCATTACCAATGGTTTCCAGCGTGGTACGATAACGCTGATAAATTTTAAATATATTCCTTATTTTTCTTTTTTAATTTTAATCGTTAATCTTGAAATCTTAAAAAAAATTAGCGTTATTAACATGGTTAATAACATGGAATTTAGATGAACTTAGATGAATTTAGATGAAGACCAATTGCTTAGTGAGGATAATAATCATTTATTTATGCAGTGGAAGCCTTTACCAAATCATTTAACTTTTTTTGTAATGCCTTTATTTCTGTATTTATCGCTTTAATTTTTATCTTTTTCTCGTTATTAGTTTCCTTCAGTTTTAGATTTAATGTTTTCTCTTTTTCTTTAATTAATGTTGATGATTCTTTTTTTAACACTTTTAAAGAAATATTTAATTCTTTCTTTTTTGCACTCCATTCAGCAGCTTTAGTTATAGCTTCGTCAAACTTCTCCTGTTCGGCTTTTAATTTAGAATTAGTATCATTAATTTTAGGATCATACTCCCTCTCAACTTCAGTTTTAATAGAAGAGTTTTTCTCTTTAAATTCTTCTTCAATTTTACTTATTTCATCATTTTTTAATTTAATTTGGTCTTTAATTTCATTTTCCGACATTAAATTATACCACTTTTAATAATTTTATCAATTTGGGCTTTATAAGCCAAATAATAAATTATTGGTTTCGTATTTAACTGTTAGTATTTCTACCTTTCAATATGAAAGAGGTTAAATGTAATTAAACAAAATCTTTTCAGATTTTAAGGAGTATTTTCTTAAAATTATTAAATAGCTCCATCTACCAAGAAAATTCCTTGATAATAGTATTTAAATGGTCGTGGGTAAGAAAAGACTTCTTTTCTTCTTTTTTTTAATTTAATCTTTAATTTCGAAATTCTTAATTAAACTAACTTTGTTAGTTAGGTTTATGGTAATAGCTAATAGGATTGTTTCTTCGGATTCAATAAATTTAGGATCCAACATTACAAAGTAAAAAATGTTTCCATTCGTTTCGTAGCCCATTTCCATTTCACCGCATTCTTCCGGTAAGATCTTTAAAATTTCATCGGACGCACTCTTTTTCAATACTTCATATATTGAATTTTCGAGTTCCGATTGCTCTTTGCGAATTTCTTTTATTGTCGAAAAATCAAATTGACCCATGGATGCTCCAGCCTTATTATTTAGCTCGTTCCATTCCTTAAACAGTTCGCTTAAACTTGACATAGTAAAACTAAATCCAGATTTAAAATAAATCTTTTTGTTACTCTCAAAATAAAAATATATTTTTTTAAAAATGAATTATAAATTCTTATTACAAACTTATTATAACCAGGTTATTTTCAAAAATGATGAAAAATAAAATTAGCAATAAAAATGAATTTTTTTCCCACACATACTCTATTGTAGCAAGAGATTCTAAAACAGGACAGATGGGCGTGGGAGTACAAAGTCATTACTTTTCAGTAGGAGGGGTTGTTTCATGGGGCGAATCAGGAGTGGGAGTTGTAGCTACTCAATCGCTTATTAATGTATCTTTCGGTTTACGGGGACTCGATCTATTAAAGCAAGGGAAATCACCAAAAGAAGCTTTGAACACATTGCTTTCAGACGACGATGGGAGAGATGTAAGGCAAGTCGCAATTTTGGACGCTCAAGGAAGAGTTGCCGCTCACACGGGATCGAAATGCATCAAACACGCTGGACATATAAAAGGTAACAATTTTTCAGTACAAGCTAACATGATGCTTACCGATAAAGTCTGGTCAACAATGGCTAAAAGTTTTGAATCGAATGTTAATTTACCCTTAGCTGAAAGAATCGTAAAAACAATGGAAGCGGCAGAAACTGTAGGAGGTGATATCAGAGGAAAACAATCTGCAGCGATTCTAATTGTAGGCGGAAAAGAAGCCAAAAATAAGTGGGAAGATAAAATCATCGATTTAAGAGTCGAAGATAACGAGCAACCCGTAAAAGAACTCTCAAGATTGTTAAAGCTCCATAGGGCTTACAAACACATGGATAAAGGTGATTTAGCTATAGAACACAACGATATGGAGAAAGCACTCAAGGAATACGATTCGGCACTAAATTTATTTCCTGAAAACCTTGAAATGAAATTTTGGACGGCCGTATCTTTAGCAAATAATCAAAAATTAAAAGAAGCGTCAGAGCTATTTAAAAGTATTTTTATAAAAGATAACAATTGGCGTTTGCTAACAGAAAGGTTGCCCGAAAGCGGGCTGTTAAATCTAAATAAAAAAGAATTAGAAGACATCTTATCTTTATAATTAAGGGATAAACTGCTTCTAAATTTGGAATTGATTGAAATAATCGTTTTTATCTATCAAAAAAAACATTGATTTTTTTTTTAAATTGGTATCTTTGCGTAAAATATTGCCCATATATTTCATCCCCGACCTTTCTGCAACTTTCCAGCCTCGTGTGTTTCCTTGATCTATATACGCTATTATTTTATCTAGTTCAAGCTCTGAAAAAGCGTATTCGAAAATCTTTCTAAGAGATTCTATCGCGTAGCCATTTCCCCAATACTCAGGCCCCAAAAAATAATATAATTCCATCGGCATATTGTCTTCTAAGGTAAATAGACCACAAAAACCTAAAAAAACTCCAGTACTTTTAAGTATTAATGCATAGGAAATTACTTTTTCTTGACTTTGATAAGAATCAATAATAGTTTTAAATAATCGGTTGAAGCTAGTTGATGTCACACCTTCCATAAAACTAACAATGTTATCAAAATCTACTTTAGTAAATTGTCTGATAATTAACCTTTTAGTTTCTAAAGTGCTCGGAGTTATAATCGACAAGAGTTATTAATTATATGGCATTTTTTAATTAATATTTAATGCTTGGTATAAGAAAGCAAATTTATTTCTTTTTTAAGATGGCTCCATCTTCCTTCAGAATAATAAAATTTTCTTTTAATATTTCAATAGAGAATGAATTCAGAAACTTTTCAAAGTTTGGAAGCACATTTTCATCAATTAAAGGATGAATATCAATTAGAATTAAATAATTTTCACTCTTATGCTTAAATTCAACAAAATCCTTATCATATGTTATAAGAATTCGATTTTTTTTTCTGGCTAATTCTACAAGTTCGCTATTTTTCGCTCCTCTTTTGTTCAATTCTTGAACTGAAATAGCGTCAAATCCTTTTAAGATTAATAGCTTTTTTAAGTTATTAGATACATTTTCATCCAACAAAAATTTAACATCATGAGATTGAGGCACTACTCTCTTCCTCAATTAATTTTCTTGCATATCTAACTGTAGCTGATAGATCCTCTTTAGATAATTCAGGGTATGCATCCAAAATTTCCTCACATGTTTTTCCCGCTTCTAGCCATTCAAGAATAATCGAAATCATTATTCTTGTTCCTTTTATGCAAGGTTTACCATGACATATTTCAGGATTTGTTTCAATTCTCTCTTCAATTACCATTTCAATTATTTCAATATACTAATTTCAAATATAAGAATATTTTTCTTCATTAAATGAATGATCAAATCTTAATTAATAGTTATCTATCTTAAATAGAAGTTGAAAGAAATAATAAATCTACTTATAATTCAAGAAAAAATAGCAGAAAAGGTGTTATTATTTTTCTTTAAAATACTTTATATTAAATTCTTCCAATTCATGAGGTGGCCAAGCACATAAGCCGGGCATTACATATTTATGTGTTCTAAGCCTAGCGTTCAAATGCTTCAAGTTTCCAGTTCTTCAGGGCCAAAAATATTCAAAAGTTTTCCAGCGAACTTTTTTAATAAACTTGCTTTTGCTATGGCTATTCCTTTTTTAGAATCTCCGAATACAAGAACTTGATCCCCTGGGTTTATGTTGAAATGATTTCGGGCTTCAATAGGAATTACGATTTGTCCTCTTTCGCCAACCTTTACAGAACCATAAAAATATTTTCCTTTAGCAACTTCAGTCATGATATCAAACTAGGTAAATTGTAACTTATAATTACTAAATATTTTTCATAAGATTTAAATATTTATGAATAATATGATAAGTATGAAATATATGATAATAATGATTAAAATGTGTGATTCATATGAGTGAGGAAAAGCCGAAATATGGGTGGTATGTCAAGAATTTAATTTTAACTTTTAATATTATAGGATCGTTCGGTTTAGCTGCTTTTATTATAGGACTAATACTTCTAGGAATGCTCGGAGTAATCCTAAGTATCATAGGTATAACCTTAATGGTATTGTTTTTATGGCCGGGACTAGGATTGGCAGCCATGAACATTATCTTAGGTAAAGAAGATTCTGAAGATTGGGGCATGGAAATGTTAAGTAAAATCCAATCTCCGAGCGTATTAGACATAGGATGTGGAACGGGGAGAACAGCAATAAAAATAGCTAAATCTCTACCAAAAGGATGTCATCTTAACGGTATAGATATTTATAATGTTAATGCAATATCGGGTAATTCTCTTGAAACGGTTAATCGAAATGCAGAATTAGAAGGAGTAAGTGATAAGAGTAAATTTCAATACGGTTCTGCAACGGAAATACCTTTTGAAGATAATAAATTTAATATCGTTAACTTATCTTCGGTACTTCACGAGGTACACGATTATGAGGATAAAGAAAGGGCAATGAAAGAAATTCACCGCGTGTTAAAACCAAAAGGTTTTTTGATTATAGGTGAATGGAATCGATATTCTTGGCAATTAATCTTATATTCTGGAATATTGTGCATGGTGTTTCAAAGACGTAAGTATTGGGATGATTTAATTAGAAAACATGGGTTCACGATACTCAAGTACGAAAATTTTGGGGGATATGGACAGTTCACAGTTCAAAAATGAAGCGATAATTAGTCAATTAAAAGCTTTAATCCTTGCACGAGTTGTATTGGAGTAATCCCGTATAAAAAAGCTGAATGAAGCGTTTTAATATCGTTTTCTATATTAGCAATGTCTTTATTTAGAGTTTTATAATCTTCGGCAATCTCTTTTAACTTCGAATAAGAAGTTTCTTTGGAATTACTTAACAATCCAAAATGTCCGCCGAACGCGGTAAGCATATTATGAATTAATTGCATTTCTTTGTCAGAAAACGATTTTGAGCAATTTTCACAAACTATTCCAAACGACATTCCAATCTTTTTAATCTTTAAGTAAGAATTGGTGTTATTTCGGCAAAGAACGCATTTAACGGAGTTAAGTTTTTTCTTCTCTCTTACAAGTTCAGACGTTATCATGAAATTGAGAAAAATCTTGCATATATAAACAAAAATTTTAAGCTAAATTAAAAACTTAAAGAAATAAAATAATACAAGGATCTACAGGATTATTTCCAAATCTTCTAATTTATTTAAGAGCCAACTTTTAAACTCCTGAAAGTTTTCTACTGAAGGTATTGGTTCAATAGTTCCTTTTACGCTCTCATTCTTGATGCTTACAGTAGTGTTAATCGGTTTATGTATGGTATTACTATAAGGTTTGTTTTCTTCGTTAACTTCGGGTAAATAAGCAAGTGGGATTTTTAACTTGTCGAAAATAATTTTGAAATCTAAAAGATCGTTCTCATTCGCTTGAAGTTTCGTGTCTATCATTTGAATCCATTTAAAGACGAAATCGGGGGGAATCCCTTTTTTCCAGTGGTGGTTCCGCAAATAATTGTATAGTTTTTTAGGATAGAAGAGCTGTTCAACCTCTAAATTAGCAGGATTTACTTTATCAAAGCGATAATCATGAAGTAATTTTATGAACTCCTGCCCGATTTTCCGGTTAGTTTTCAAAATATCCTCGTATTCGTAAGAAAAATCCTTTAGCGGTTTAGAAAACTTTTTTTTGGGCATTTTTTTTGGTCTTTCGAATTTGGGTATTTGGATCTTAAAATATAACCTAGTGAAAGTTAAAATCTTGTCCCAGAAAATCTGATCGTAATCGCACATAAGTTTGGGAAGGTTGTCCGCTTTATTGTTTTTATTTAAATCAACGAAGATTTTTGTTGCTACGCTTTTAATTTTAAGAATTTCGTCTAATAATATTTGCTCGTTTTGTGAAGTTTGGATTAGATGTTGCTCAAAAGACAAATTCACTCTTTCCGGCTCGTAATTGAGAAAGGAATTGTTCTTTTTGTTGTAAAATATAAATTTATCGCCATTTGCTAAATGCTCTACATTCTCGTGCGTGTTGATCACGCAGTGGATGTTAGGAGACTCCAATAAGATTCTAATATCTTCTCCTTTAGCGTTCAATATGTAATAAAATGAAGGTTGCTGAGAATAGGTGCTACTAGCTTCAAATTCAATGATCTCGCGAAGGTTGTGTAACACAGTAGAGTCCAAATCTACTACATCGTACCCTATAGTAAAACAATCTAACGAATGGATGTGTTTTAAATCGATGTAAGGAAAAATTACCAAGTTTTTTTGCTGGAAAAACAATATGTTTAAAAATTCCGGAGTAATAAAATCATATCCAACATCCATAAATCAAGTTCTCACCTGAATAAAACTCTTTTTTAACCTTTATCCTATTTTTTTTTAATTCTTTTTTTCTATCCTCTTTATATCACAAAAAAATTCTATTCCCTAAAATAATTGAAAATTATTTGGATCATTAAGTCTTCAAAACATCTCCGAACACTATCTCCTTTTAAAGCCACAGTTGGATACACTATAGGTGCTCCATCATCGAACTCCTCGGATTGTGGGAGTCCAAGCTCCGCTTTAAAGGCTTTTAAGGAAATGGCATTTTCCAAATCTCTCTTATTTAGCTGTATTACATATGGAATCCCCTTATCGTGAGTAAAACTGCTTAATTCTCGAAAGCTTCGCTTGTTTTGTTCCATTTTTTCAGGGTCGGAATCAGCTACGAACACTACGCCGTCAGCTCCATCCAACACATACTCTCGTGTAGATAAAAACCGTTCTTGCCCTGTTGCCGTAACGATTTGCGTAATAATGTTGAATTTGATCTCTTTAAGATTGAAATAAAACGAAAGTCGGATTGAATCTTGCCATAAAGTTCTGCCATCGGTCGTTTCTATGGAATATCCCGTATTTAATTTAACTCCGTCGAACTTTTCTCGCAGCCTAAAATAATTGGTTGTCTTACCTGACTCCCCAGGACCCCAGTACACGATTTTAAACTGAAGCACCTCTTTTAACGCGTTAAAACCCGATTCACTACTGATTTCTGCTTTTTTTTTCTCATCTTTCTCGGAATCTACAATCAATTTTCACGCTACACCTTTAATTATAATTAAGCGGATTGAAACACTTTCTTTTTTAATTCTCTAAGGTATTCTTTTAACTCTTGTTCGGTCATTTGTAGTTTGGTCATAATAGTTTGATTTCTAGTGATAGCCTCTTTAATTTTTTGCGAGAATTTTCTCATTTGTAATATAAGTACGCCAATATTTACCATGTTATCGACTAACAGAACGACCAGAATCTCTCGCTTTCCTTTTTTATGAAGTATTACATCTCCAATTGATTTAACATAAAGTTGTAAATCTTTATAGATCAAAGTAGCTCTGATTAAAGAGTCGGTCTCGAAAAAATCTTGAGCTTGCCTAGCGACTCCGTATAGAGCGGCACCGATCGAGCTTAAGTCCCAATAATTCAACTTACGATCAAATCTAGAGTCGATTGCGATGTTTTTTGCATCTTGATCAATTGCAATAAGCCCATAAATGTATCCTCTTCTGGTTAACATTCCATAACTATAACGAATTTCGTCCAAAACAATTGTTATTTCGTTATCGTATAAAGCTTTAGGTACAAATAATGTCATTTTCTTCTCTAACACCTAATTATTTATTGATAGAAAAGAAATAGTCTTGGAACATATAAAGGAAAAAATCTAAAAAAAAATTATTGGGTTTAAAAACATAATTCTCGATTATTTGGTAGCCCTAACGATTATTATTATGATCGAATCGAAGAAAAAAGAATCAGAATCGTTTGAACACATCAAAATAAAGGATTTTTTTTACGATAACCTCCCACTTGATAACAACATAAAAACTATTAACCTAGAATATTCGATTGGCAATCGAGTAGCCGATGTATATTGCAAGTTAGAGAATAGAAAAGAAGTGGTAATTGAAATTCAGCATTCAATGATTCTTTCCAAAGATTTACTCCAGCGCACTAAAGAATACAACGAACATAATTGCTATGTTTTATGGGTTTTTAACGGGAGTTCTTTTGAGAGATTACCTAAGATCGAAGATAAAATCCGCATTTTAGGTTTTGAGAGAAGTTCTCACGCACTTTATCGCGGGCGCGTTTATTATATCAATATGACGAAAACGGGAGTCCATAGCCCTGTTTATCCTCTATATTTTGCTAATTATTACGAACTTAAGAATTCTGATTACGGATTTAGATATTACAAAAAGTCCAAGACCGAAAAAAGCGTTGTTCCCAGCGAAATTCCTTCTCTTAAGTTAAAATTATTTAAAAACAAGGGATATAAATTAGCAAGCTTTCACGACGATAACATTCGAAAGACTTGTACCGAAACTCTACGCCAATTCTTAATAGACTACGAGAATGTTGAAGAAAAAGTTAAAAATATAAAAAAAATGAAGTCTCATCAAAAAAAATTGTTCATAATCATTGCTATGTTCGGTCGACAATTTGGATTATATTTGCTCTTTGACGTGTTAAGACACTTTAAAGTGGTCGGCAAAGAGGACTTTCATTACATGAAAGTAAGTTATCTTTATTTGCAGTTGTAAATAAATTATAAAATTGATATAAAAATTCATTTTTATTTTAATAAAATTTATCAATGCTTGTTTTTAAACACGTAACAGTCCAGAACTAATAGAAAAGCTATAATTGAGTAGTACAAAATCCATTCGATTATAGGGATTGCAATAGCGAAATTTAAGACGAATAAAGCTAGTGGAACTATCAACCCGAATGCGCCCAACTTTTTCAAAGCGCACTTATGAGATAAAACTATGTTTAGCGAGAAAAAGAAAATAGAAACGACTATACCGCTAAAAGCAAAAAAAGCAGAAATTCCGTGGTATATTTGTCCAGGACCAGCTCGATCCAAGCTAAAAATTCCCACGAAAACTAGCCCGAGGTTGCCAACAACGCCTGAAACTAACCCAATTTTCGTAAATAACATCGAATGCTTCGAGTTTTTGTACTGAACTTTTAATTTTATGCTAAAACTAACGGTGACCGGCACGCTTATTAAACCTGCGAACACGCAAAAAACATCGTGCAACCACGAAAAAGGAAACACGGCTTCGCGCCCGAGGTCGCTAATGTAGTGGGTTATAACGCTGTAACCGAAAAAGGAAGCCGTTATTATGCTAGTGAAAAGGCAAAACGCGTAAAAAAAGCTTCCGTACAACAAAACTTTATTTAGGCGCTCGATTATTCTCTCTTCCGAACGCTTTTTTGTTCTTAACTCGAAATTTATGTCAGATTTTAATCTTTGCTTGGTTATCACACTATTCAACCTACTAACTTGAAAAAATTGTCTACTTTGATAAAATAAATTTCAAATATATAAATAAAAAAGTGCGACAAGAAGTCTTATGTTCGAATACAGGACTTGAAAAGAAAGAAACATAAAGGTGATTCTCAAAAACTGGTATTAAGATGACTAGTAATGGCTACTTGCCCATGCATCGTTAGTAATAAA
>JAUWZT010000003.1 GCA_030615145.1 Promethearchaeota archaeon
AAAATTTTCTCTCTGAAATTATATATTTATGTTCTTACTATTTCTATTTTAACAACAAATTTTTTTTTAATCATTAAATCATCGAGTGAAAACCGTTATGATTAGCAAAACCATTTTACATATGATCCACGACTTAAAAACAGATAAAACTTCTGGAGCGAGTGAGTTAATAGAATTCGCACTTGAAATTTTAGAAGCCTATCTTCATACTATAAAAGATCCTAATATGGATATAACAGAGGATATATTAGTATTATCTAAAGAACTATTTAACGTTCGCCCAAGTATGGCTCCTATAATCAATACAATTGGATATTTTATTCATGATTTGGAATTTTTCAGCAAACAAACACTTTTAGAAAAATTTAAGACATTTCCTGCAGAAAGATTAAGGATAGATGACGCTTTGACTTCCGCGTTTCATTCGTTTTTAGAGAGATTCGAAGGGAAGAAACTAAATGTAATGTTAATCTCTTACAGTACTACAATTATTAAGCATTTGAAAGAAAATACAAAAAACGATTTTACCTTTTACATTTTAGAATCTCGTCCTTTGTTTGAAGGGCGACGTACTGCCGAAATATTGTCTTCTAATTTTGAAACACATTTAATAACAGATTCAGCGATGGGGAAATTCATCAAAAAAGTTGATATCGTTCTTCTCGGAATTGATAGCATACTGCGAGATGGGTCAATAGTAAATAAGATAGGGAGTTATCCTTTAGCATGTATTGCCGCTGCGAATAATAAAGATGTTTACGCAGTTGGGGATTCTTTTAAATATAATTTAAAGAGTCATTATAACCAGAAAATAATTATTGAGACCAAGCCAATCTACGAAGTATATTCTAAAAAAATTAAAAAAGAATTGTTTAAAGTCCATAATTTTTATTTTGATATAACCCCATCTAACTATTTTAAAGAAATAATCTCCGATTTAGGAGTATTAACGACGCCAGAGTTTTTGGAGAAGGTCAAAAGTACGCTTCCATTAGAATGGTTCAAATCATTTCTTTAAAATCCAAGTTCTATTTTTTATTTTTAAACATTTTTGGCGGATAACTATAAATATTTTGTACAAAGAATTTAATTTAGGGTACTATGTCAATTAATGAAAATTTAGCGTATGAAATAACTAAAAGATTATCATTTCCTCGATTAGTTGGCTCAGAAGGAGAAAAAGAGGCAATCAAAGTAGTTGTAGACGAGTTTGAAAAGATGGGTTATAATACCGTCAATCGCGAGAAATTTAAAACTTCGCTATACAATTGGAAGAGGATCGAACTTTTATTTTTAATTTTGGGAATATTATATATCTCTTTAGCGATATCGTATTACAATTTACCAATTTTATCTTTGGTTATCATATCTCTAATTGTAATATGTTTGTTAAAATTAAGTAAGATTTCTGATTCAAATAGGATAAAATTAATGAAGAATGATAGGTATAATTTCGAAACTGAAAACATTTATGTAAATTTAAAAAGCAAGAATTCTTTGGCCAATCTTATCTTTATTGCTCACTACGATTCGAAGTCTCAACTTTACTCTTCAAAAGTTAGGATTTATTTAATAATGGCCTCTGTTTTTGGCGGAATAATTCTATTAGTTGTATTTTTCGTCTTAAGCGTTTTAAAGATTATTTTTATGTTTAATAATCTCATCTTGAATAACATACTTTTAGGCGTCAGCATAGTAATTGGAATATTAGCAATATTAAATTTTTTCAACAAAGTCGGGAATAAATCTCCAGGAGCAACAGATAATGCTACGAGCGTTGGTACAGTTATTGCCCTCTCGAAATATTTTAAGAACAATCCTTTAGAAAATATTGATTTTACGTTTTTAATTACGGGTTCTGAAGAACTTAACCTAGGTGGAGCGATTGATTTCATCCAGAAACACAAAAATGAATTAGATAAAGACATAACATATTTTATAAACTATGATCTTGTAGGTGCATATGGCGTGTTAAGAAACGTTACTTCTCACGGAATTCCGAAGAAAACAACCAGTACAAAATTGAACGAGCTACTTAGGAATAGTAGTAAAGATTTAGGGATTGAAATAAAGGAGATTTATTTTCCTATGGGAGCAGGTGGAGATCATATGCCCATCGTAAACTTGGGGTATATGGCTTGCGTACTTGGTTCTGCGGGATGCATAAAATATGTCCATTCTAAAAAAGATACGATGAGTTTAGTTTCTAAAGAGGGTTTAAATAACATTTTGAGTTTATCAATTGAGGTTGCGAATAGGTTAAACAAAGAATTAACTTAAATTGCTTCTTTAATAAATAATTTCTCTAATCTACTTTTTCTGCCATATAAGATCTCAAAGATATAATCGCTATTGCATACAAAGGAATTACGGATAATTCGATAAATATTGAGATCATGAAAGGAGCGCTTGGACCTAAATTATCCCAAGCCAGACCTCCTAGAGTTGGGCCTAAAACAGCACCTAATAAGCTTAACCACTGAGCAGCCCCAAAAATTTTTCCACGGTGGATTTTTGATATTCGACTGAGGACATTTTGTAAAATTAAGTTCCCCCCCCAAGCAAAAGTTGCGTCAAAAAGTAAGATAAAACCAAACATCAATCCCGATGTAGAATTAATTATAAACCAGGTTACTAACGCCCCTAACCCGCTTACAACAGCAATCCCTAATACGGGATTTACCTTATCAGCAATCTTACCTATTTTAGGGGCAAATAATAAAGATAAAACCTGAGCGGGAAAATAAATTAACATTACTAGAATAGGCATCTCAACTTTCAATTCTTCAATCAAATAAACTTGAAAGAAGGGATACGCTAAAGATTGATTCATACTACTCACCATAAAGGCAATGGTCAACACGCTGAAACCGAAAAAAAAACCCGTCGCTAAGTTGTTCTTGGGTTTTATAGAAGAATCTGGTATCACTGGTTCTTTAGAAACAATGATTGGTTCGACTGAGGATGGAAATAAATTGAAAATGTGCTTATCGTATGTAAGTTCTTCGTCGACTTTACGATGAAAAATTATACCTCCAAGAACATTAGATGCAGCAAACAATATTAGTGGGCTGTAAACCAAAAAAAGATTTTCAGGCGTAAATATAATTGCTAAACTAAAAATAATAAAACTAATAATTGATCCAAATAGGTTTCCTTTTCCTATCATTCCAGCTCGTTTTCCGAACGCAAAAGAACGATTTGATTTATTTGACTTCTCGGAAATTAATGTATCTAATGGTGTCCAAAAAAAACCTACAAAAAACCCTAATACAAACATCCCAATAGCAAATATTAATAAAGAAGATAATAAAATACCCAGAAACATTAAAATATAGCATACCCCACGCCCAAAACTCCCTATTAGGATTAATAACTTTTTTGAAACTCTGTCAGTTAAATAACCAACAATTGGAGCACTGATTAACCCCCCCGTAACTTGTATTGAAAATGTAAGCCCTAACACCGTTCCCGAAGCCCCTAATAATTGGACTGTGACGTACGGGATCAAAAATGAGAAAAAAAAGAATCCCATGCTGTTCCAAAAGATAATTCGGATCATAGGATCGAAATCTGGAGTAATCTTCATTGCGTTTGCGTTTGTATCTGGCGTACTTTCAGAATCAAAAAGATTACCGTTATCAGTATTGTGCGACAATTAGAAAAGCTCCCTTAAAACTATTATATGTATTAAAAATCCATTTCCTAAAAAGTTCGTTATTTTAAGTTTTAACTTAAATTTATTGAATAAATGGATAAAACTTAATTTTTTAAGAAGATTTTTCTTAATACAACTTATCAATTAGAAAATAAAAATAAATTTTTAGAGAAAAATGTTAACTCCAGAACACGTTAAAGAAATTTTAAAGGATTACACCGTAAATCTTCGATTCCACGCACGCGGGGGGCAAGGAGGCGTTACTGCTTCTAACCTGTGCGTCGAAGCTTTTTATGGCTATGGCGTCTGTCAACCGAGATTTGGAGCAGAACGAATGGGGAGTCCAACTGAAAGCTATGTAAGGCTTTCTGCGAACTCAGATTTAGTAAGGTCAAATGAACAAGTGTATGGCCCTCATTTCGTATCTGTGTTAGATGAATCGTTACTCTCAGAAGTAGATGTAACCGCTGGCGTACCGAAAGGTGGTTGGTTGATAGTAAATACAGTAGCGGACCAACTAACCATTCAAGAAGCTGTAAAGAGAAAAGACATAAACATTGCTACTATAGATGCGACCCGAATTGCTCTAGATGTTTTAGGTCGAAACATTACAAATACTATAATATTAGGTGCTTTAATAAGAATCTCCCACCTCTTTACTCTCGAAGAATTATCTAATGCAATCATGAAGCGATTCAAAGGAGCTATAGCTGGAAAAAATATCGAAGCAATAAAGCAAGCAATTGAAGAAACTTGCATATTTGACATCGGAGTCGACCCAGATTTTACGGTTGACACTAAAGTACCGTGGCAACAAATAGATTTAGGCTTACCTGGATATAAGGAATTAGATAAAGCGGGTGTTTGGTATTGCGACGAAGAAGTAATCCCTGTTGGAAGCGATCAAGTGAATACTGGTTCATGGGGCGAATGGGATGTGATTTGGGATGCGGAAACATGTACAAATTGCGCTCAATGTTGGTTCATTTGCCCTGATTTTGCCATTCTTAGAGAGAAAAGGGAAGACGGCAAATATCATATGATTGGAATTGATAGACTTCATTGCAAATCATGTTTAAATTGTCTAAATATATGCCCTGTTCAAGCAATAAGTAAAAAATTAAAGCAAGGACCGGCTGCTTGTGCAGTACCGGAAGAAAGTGGAGGTAATTAAAATGTCAGTAGAACCAATGAAATTATTTTTCAAAGAGATTAAAGAGCCCGTCGAGACGGCAATGATTGGGAATTACGCTGTGGCCGGAGGAGTTACCCAAACGGACCCTGATGTAATTTGTGCTTTTCCTATTACCCCTCAAACTCAATCCGTTGAGGGTTTATCTGATGTCGTTCATCAAGGAAGATTAAAAGCAGCCTTCGTCAATGTCGAATCCGAATTAGCAGCTATTAGTTATTCAACGGCAGCTTGCGCTGCAGGTGCCAGAACCTTTACTGCTACAGCATCACAAGGCTATTTATTAATGTCAGAAGCCTTGCCTATGGCAGTTGGTTGGCGTGTCCCGTTAACGATGATGATTTCAGCGAGAGCTTTTAATGCTCCTAATCTTTCTATATGGAACAGTTGGGAATATGTGTTAACTGATTACGGTTGGAACTGTGTAGTATCGGAGAATGTTCAAGAAACCTACGATGCAGCAATTTTGTCAGTTATAATGTCAGACAATTCTTTGTTTCCAACTATGTTTGTACACGACGGTTTTATTATTTCTCATTCCGTTCAGAAATTATGGTTAATTCCAGACGAGGTTGTACGGAAATTAACACCAAAAAAACCTCGCCACACAATCTCAACTGAGCGTCCTGGTGTATGGGGAGGGATTGTAACTCCAAGCTTTTTCATGGAAGGAAGGAAGAATCTTGATGAAGCGAAAAAACCCGTGTTAGATATAATGAAAAAGGCGTTCGAAGAATTCGGAAAAGCGACTGGGCGTCATTATAACTTAATTGAAACCTACAACTTAGACAACTCTTCAAAGACTGCGTTTATTACTATGGGATCGATGTGTGGAAACATCATTAGTTGGATGACTAAAAACAAGGACATAGGATTGATAAAAATCAGAGCATACAGACCTTTTCCTTACGAGGAATTACAAAAGATTGTCCAAGAGCATAACATCGAAAAACTAATTATTCTAGAAAAATCAGATTCGCTAAATAATCTTTTACCACCATTTGCCACTTCAATAGCTACGGCGTTGTATCCGCTTAAAACTCTATTTAGATGCTATATTGTAGGCTTAGGTGGACGAGATGTTACTCGAGATGAGTTCGCGGTTGTAAAGAAGAAAATGGAATCTGTTAACGATATGAAAGGGCAGCTCTATAGTTACCTTGGCGTACGGGAGACCAAAGATAAAATCTATGAGGTGAACAGATAGATGTCAAAACCAGAAAGAAATATAATTAAATTTGAAGATATATTAGCTAGAGATGGAAAATGTAATGTTTTATTTTTAAACTACGATAACGAAGCTTTTATGAACACAGGGATTCAAGAATCAGGCGCTACGCCACCGCACGCTTCGACAACCACCGGACCCGGTGGAGAAAAAATTCCCGGAAAAGTTGGTGTAAAACAAGATTTAGTTACTCCTTTTGCTTTTTACGGGACAAAATCGTTATTTTTAGCAACGGCAAACCCCGCTTATCCAGCAGATTTTATGGGAAAAGTTGCTGATGCGTTAAAGTCAAACGGGTCTGCTTTCATTCAAACATTAGCTGATTGCATGAGGGGATGGCGACATCCTGCCGAAGACGCCGTGAAAATCTCAAAACTAGCTACTGATTGCGGTTATTGGCCTCTTTACACTATAAGAGTAAAAGAAGGCATTCCAACATTTTCTTATTATCGTGGATTAGATATAGATAAGGAAAAATTTGTAGAATACTTAAAATCTATGGGCCGGTTTAGACATCTCTTTAAGCCACAGTTCTTGGAAAAAGAAATTGATGAAATAATTTACTATACTGAACAACGTAACCTTAAATTAAAAGGACTTATTGAACAGTTTGGAGCCGAAAAGCCAATAGACTTTTATCAAGTAAATCGAAGAACTTTAGAACCTCAAACTCACTTACATCCTGGCCACGGATTATGCCCTGGTTGTGGCGCTGGAATGGTTTTGAATCAGATGGCTACAGCAGCTACAGCAGTCGCGGGTAACAACATTATTTACGTGAATAATACGAGTTGCAGTGAAGTATCGACAGCGAAAGATTTTGTAACTTCTTGGAAAGTTCCTTGGGTTCACCACTTATTTGAAAGTGGAGCTACTATAGCTGAAGGAATAAGCACAACTTACAAAATTCTTAAATCTAAAGGTTTGTTCAATGGAGAGGTGCCGTATGTTATTCACATTGCCGGCGACGGTTCTACATACGATATTGGATTTCAATTCCTTAAAGCAGCCCTTATCCGAACAAGCTCTTTCGTTGAAATGAATGAATATTTAACTAATCAGAAATAATTTTATTTTACTTTATTTTTTTTTGAAATTATTATAGTGGAATACAATTTTTTACATATAGTGCATTTATTAGAGTAATATCATGTTTAAAATGAGTTTACAAGAGTGTTTGGCAAGGCGTAAAGATTGCTCTGGTGAGGGTCGTATTTTACACTTATCTGTAGTTGAAGAGATTTGTAACTCTACACTTCAAGCGGCACCTTCAAATTCTCTATTTGTTGTATTACCGGATGGGGAGGATTACACTGGAGGGGCGTATAAATATAATAGCGATGGTTTGGTTCGATTAACTGATAAAGAAAAAACAAAATTTACCATGGAACTTTATCCTGAATTGTTTTGGAAGGAATCTATTGAATTTGAGGATTTGATTCGGGTAGGGATTACATGGCAATATCTCTCATTAAAAGTGGATAGTATAGGGCTTGGTGTATCACAACGAGCAAGAGCGCCTAAAAAATATAATAAACTCGTCAACAATTTAACGAATCAAAATTATACCTTCTTATATTCGGTAGCAGTTCGAGAGAGAGATAGGGCAGCATTAGTAGAAGATACTTCAGAACCTCTTCAAAAAAAAGCAGAGGAGGATACAATTTTACTCGACACTCCAGCTTGCTACAAGGACCGCGCAATCTATGAGAATAAGTATAAAGGTATTCCACTAGACGATGCTATTTTTAATCGGGTTGATGAAAAGACACCAAACCATACAAATTTACACCAAATCTCTCAACTGCTCTGGGCTTGTCAAGGAGAAAACGATCATACGACTCATGGAAACCGTGATGCTTTAGAGAAAAATGGATACGGTCGTGTGCATGCATCGGGATGTGCTGGATATGCAGTGTATCCAATATTATATGTAAATGATCTTGCTAATGTCCCTAATGGATCATATCTTTATAATCCCGTCGGATATTCTGCGTTAAATAGATGGATTAAGGTTGATGGAACCATAAGATACGACCATTTTATAAAAAAATTTAGCTCTGAGACTTTTAGCGCTGAGATTGAAAAGGAGTTTGAGATTAATTTCTCTAATTATGCCATATTATTATGTGTTGATCGAAAAAAGCCTTGCGCGGGATTAATGCACAGAGTTATGAACCTTAAGTATTGGGCCGAAGTTGAGGCGGGAATGGCGTTAGCAGGTTTACAATTACAAGCAAATGCTTTAGGTTTGAAATGGCAAAAGAAAATATTGTCAAATCCAGATGATCCAAAATATAGAACATTGTTCAATCTCGATTCTGCTGAACAATCGATAAATAGTGTGGCAAAAAATTTAGTAAATCGTGCAAATAATGAGCGGGTGTCCCTTGAAGGAAGTTTGATACCAACTGTGCTATTTCATTTAATATAATTTAAAACTTTTTTTGGATAATAATAGCTTAGAACAGGACGATCGATGATTTCGTGATCCCACCACGCATTCATTCGCTCCTTTGCTTTATCAGAGTCCTCTTTATATCCCATAAAAATAATATTAAAGCAAGATAAATTAATCTTTTCTAAAACTAGGAAATAATTTATGATTCAATTTCTGATGAATGATCATCAATTACTTTTATCTTTTTGATCTTTATTATGTAATGAATGTAAATTGCGAGACCTGGGAGAAAAATCCCTATCTCCATTGCTAGGGCTCCAAACCAGGTGCTAAACACGCCAAGTCCTATCGTTAGGGAATCATTAAAGAGAAGTGGTAATCCGCCAGGCCATCCAATGAAATCCAAAACCCAATGGCTGAAAACAAGAAGTCCGATAATCATACTTACATAGAAGTTTTGAGTATTTTGTGTTTTCTTTGAATTTAGGAGAGTTGTTATGAGTACGGTAATTAACATTGCACTAGCAGACCAAACCGCTGCCATAAAAAGCCCATGAGAAGGCCAAAACGCGAAAATAAATATATTGAACAAGATATCAAGAACCATGGTGCTTATTAATAAAGCCCACAGGGGTATTTGGGGAAAAAATCGCTTGGTGGCTAATCCTATTCCAAAATGAGCTAAAAAAGGCATTGTAATTTGGATTGTGTGAATTATTTAATAAACTTATCTAAACGGACAACTCCATTCAGGTCATGCCCTTGTGATTAAAATTTCTGTTTTTCAAAGTAAATAAAAATCTAGAAAAAAAAGTGCTTATTAAATGTGTGTATGTATATGCGCATAAAAAGAAAATAAAAAAGATAGATTAAGGTAATAATTGAGAGAGAATTATAGTAGCAGTATTTAAAACTATGAAATCACCTTCTTCTGGTGACACTCTTAAAGATTTAAGAGCGATTCTAAAACCACTTAGAGAATCGATGGGAAAATCTACTCGTCCAGTTTTTTTGTTCTCTAAAAAAAATGTTTTCTGATCTATTCCACACTCCATTAGTCTGAAAACTGGCAGAGTGTGCTCAGATCCATCCTTCAAGGTAATTATAATATCCATTTGATGCCACTTTCTTGATTTATATTTTTTTTTATTTTATATTATTTTTAATTATGCGTATAGAAATTTTTATGTTAAATGTTTAGAAAGAATTCCAACTGCTGCATATAAAACCGGTCTATCATTCTCGTAAGCTGCTTCGGTTACCCATTTCCTGTAGATTTTAAATCCTTTAACATTATCAAGAGGAATTTCAATACGACCTTCTTTTTTGTTTTCGATAAAAAAGTTATTCTCAATAGTACCACATTCTTTTAATTTAACAATTGGTATTTCATGTTGAGTCCCATCTTTTAAGAAAATAATTAAATCCAATAGATTCACCATTTTTAAATTTCAATTATGAATATGAATATTAATCCTCTTATACTATAAAAAGCTTCAACTTTTTTGAAATTCATCAAAATTTTAAGATTTGAAATATCAAATTATCTTTTAACATTAATACTTAAAAAATTTGACAGATACCTATTCATTTTCTATCGTTTATTTTTTCAATTTCTTTTAGAATCTTTGAAAATATGTTAGTAGATATTCTAAATGTGGTGTTTTCTATTAGGAATTGGAGAAAATATTTGCATTCCTTTTTTGTTATTAGTCTTTGATGTAATGCTTTAAGAATAATGCCTAATGTACCAGTGATCTTAAGTTCAAGCGTTCGCGCTATCTCTCGAGCTGTCAAATCATCAATGATAACGATAATTTCTTCGGTTTTATCTTGCATCTCTTTCCCAAGAGCGATAATAGAAGCCTCTCCAGAGTGGATTTGTAAATCTTCAAGTCTTTTTATGAGTTGTTTGGAGCTCGAGTTTTTTACGGTTAACCAGTCTGAAAAGCAGTCTTCTAAAATCAGAAATTCAGGAACAGTTTCATATCCTAACACTTCCTTCTTGACTATTGTCGTAGTATAACATGTTGAAAAAAGTTTAGGAAGTAATGTAATTGCTCCTATTTTCCCTAAATAGATTAGTGGAGAGGCATTAATTATAGCAATCACGATGTATTTAAACCCATGGCAAATTCGAGATCTTCTTTAAGAGCTTGTTCGTCATATCCTGAAGGATAACGGTTCTTCAGTTCATATAGCATTTTTCTTAGCGAGACTCCGGCTATTTCTGCCGCTTTCCATGCACTAATATTCTTTTCGCTAACATCATTACAAAGAATTTCTATCATCTCCTCGGAAAGCGATTTCTCCAATAATTGACGAATGTATGTGGATTTATCGATTACTTTTAATTTCTTAAGTAAAAAACTCAGTTTTCGTTCTAAGTCATCATCTATTCTTACTGAAAGAATTTTCATAATATTTACCTATGTATACTAGAGCATTCCGTGTATATATACTTTTTTTTGGAGAGGATTAATCCCAGTAAAAATTATCAAAAAATATTAAATCAAGGAAGAAAATTAAATAATCATAAGTTACCAGTTCATTTTAAAAACTTATTAATTAACTAATCTTTTTTAACGTAATATTATTCTACTCATTATTAATCTCTTTTAATTTTAAATCAACTAATTTTCGCATAAATTATGGTCTTATCAAAACGTGAACGGGTATTCAAAACTCTCGAGCTTGATGGTGAACCTGATATGGTTCCTATACATTTATTTGGCTTTGAGCAAACAGGGCTTTCTTTCCAAGCTTTTAAAGAATCAGAAGAAAGGAAAAGATATCATAGTTCCGTAAAAAATACGAAATCTAATGTTAAATACTATATTACAGAACAACGCTTTTGGAACGCCGATCTTTATGGAATGGACCCATTTGGGGAAAATAAAATAAAAGTGAGATACGAAAACGCCCCTCCTGAATACGCTGGCTGTCGTCTTAATAGGATGGACGGCAGATTATATAGAACTGTGAAGCAAGTTAATACAGGTTTGGAATATGCTTGGTATGTTGGTGGTTATTTTACAAATCCGGAGATCTTGCACTCTTATTGGGATCAGTATGGAAAACCCACTGAATTGATTAACGATAGGGTTAAATACTCGACTCAAAAATGGGAAGGATTTGTTGAAGCCCTTGCGCCTTATTTCTATCCAATGGCAAATTTACCACTAAATCCATCTGAAGTTTTAATTGGGGGTCTTTCTTTTACTCGTTTTGCTTATTATTTACGTAAAAACCCCAAATTTATTCACGAAATTATGGACGAGTACACGAAAGTTAATATTGAAATAATTAAAAGGTTAGCTGAAGTGAGCGTTGATATAGTTATGTTTGGCGATGATTTGGGTTATAAGGACAATGGATTTTTTTCTTTAAAAGTTTTTCGAGAATTTATCCTTCCATATCACAAAAGGATTTACCAAACATGCAAAAAAAGGGGTGTATTAGTTGTACTCCATTCTTGTGGGAAAATTGATCAATATCTACCTGATCTAGTTGATGCTGGTCTTAATTGCATTCAATCTTTAGAAGCAACGGCAGGAGTTGACTTGGCTGGATTAAAAGAATCGCTAGGAGATCGTTTGTGCTTTATGGGTGGATTGGACTCCTCAGGGGTTTTAACTCATGGAACTCCAAAAGATACGGAAGAAAATGTAAGAAATACAATAAAGAAGGCGGGAAAAGGCGGCGGTTATTTTGTAGGGCCTAGTCATGACATCTTAAATATGCCGTGGGAGAATGTTTTAGCAATGAGAGCTGCTATAGAGAAATATCGAAAATATCCATTAAAACTTTGAGAAATTATTAGTGAAATACTATACGAGGGTTTTTTCAGTCATAGAACTATTAATCTCCTTAAGTAAATCTTTTTTAAACTTGTTATTTAACTCAATTCCATTTAATATTAAGAACTCCTCTAATTCTTCTTTCGTTAGTTTCTTTTTCCCTTGTTTTTCTATCCAATTCCTTGCTTTAAATATTAATTTGCCTTCATTACCGCCAATAAATTTCGGTAAGTAGAGATTTGCAATAAATTCTGTTCGGTAGAAGGTTCTTACAAATAACCCTTTAGAGTCAAGTTTGTTATATAAATTAGAAACTTGCTCTGGCGAGGCATCTATTACCAAATTTTTACCTGTTTTTTGAATTTTCTTATAAAGTGATATCCATATTTCTGATCCCATTGGAGCACTTCCTGCACCTGGAACCCATTGAATCCCCGTTATAGCAGGTTCGACCAATAAGGAATCTAAGTGAGGAAGTGCGTTGGGACCATCTAAATGATAAATTGCGTAATCCAAATGTTCTGCTTGAGCTACAAGATCAGGTAAGGCAAACCTTTTAAACCATTTTGGGTTTAACATCGCACTAAAATCGCATTGCATGGGATAACTCCTTTTTCCACACCAAACATTGAGCCAACTACTACATCCATCTCCATATTTATCAATAATATCTTGTAATTTATCATAAACTTGTAGTAGTTTTTCAAGTATGATTGAACGACATGTGTCAATAATTTCAGGCTTTCTCTTCATAGTTAAAATTATATTAGTTGGTCCTAAAAATGCTGAAAGTGTATCTAAAACACCTCCTAAATCAGTTTGTGCTATAGTATAGTTTCTACCTGCTCGTTTTGCCGCATATTCAGTAATTCTTAATAGTCGTGAATACCATTCATTGTTTTGATTTAGTTTGACGCTTTCAAGATATTCTGTGATATCCTCTATTTTTGTTGGACGACTAAACCAAACTGTGTTCGATTGGAATTTTGGTTTAACTCCAAAAACTGCTGCCGCAATTCCAGGACCATAATTCGGGAAATAGCGAGGAATAGACTCACCCCCATAATACGTAATTTCGGCTCGCTTTTCAAACCCATCAAGAGCATTTTCAATTCCTTCATGGTCTTGTGCTAAATCCCAATTTTCACCGACGATATCTAAATACGCACCAAGTTTTCCCCTTTTTTTAGGAAAATAATAACTAAAAACTGGACGATCAATTATTTCTCGATCCCACCACGCTCTCATTCGCTCTTTAGCTTCATCAATATCCTCTTTATATTCCATAAAAAATATATCAAAACAAAACAAATTAATCTTTACATTTTACAATTATGTAGTACACTCAAATCTTGAAGAATTAAATATTAAATCAGAAAAACAAGAAGATCAATTAAAAATGCTGGAATAGAACAATTTCAGAAATAATGATTATTGATATTTGGAATTTTTATTTGAGGTGCATATTTCTTTATATATTCTAATGATGCTATAATGTCTTTTTTTGGTAATTCAAATACGATTGGACCCTCGAAATTCTTTCTATGAATTAAATTTAAGAACTCTGGAGGAAAATTTGAACCTGTACCTAAAGCACAATGATCAGATAGTAAATTATCAGCATTATAATCTTGTAGGTGAATTTCTCCTGTTAGCTCTAAATATTTATCAGTAATCTCTACTAAATCACAATCTCCCGAAAAACCTCCTAAAATATGAGCAGTATCAATACAAAGCTTAGTATTTAATTTTTTAACCATTTTAATTGTTGCGTCTAATGGAAATTCTAAAGTTTCTATCGCTATCTTTTGACTATTCACGCCTGTTTTATCTAATATTTCTTCAATGCTCTGAATTGAAGAATTCGTAAAAAGTTCTATTGCTACTGGAAAAATATCAGGACCCTTGATGAAATCCATTGCATCAGCAATAAATTCACCTGTTGGATGTAAGACATAAAATTCAATATCTTTTTCTAATTCTATAAATGTTTCATAAGAATCTACTATCGAATTTATACTTGCTTCACGGATGAATTTATTTGGGCTAGCAAGCTCAAGACTTATGAAAGGAAGATGTGCAGAATATGTTATATCATATTTCCTCTTAATAATTTTCAATCTCTCAATTTCGTCTTCGTTGATTTGAATGGGAAAGATTTGAAAGATGTCAAATGTAATCTCAAAGTGTTTATATCCTGTTTTAGCAACACCCTCAACAAGTTCTGAAAGATTAAACTCTACAAATCCCGATAGACCCTTTTCTTTTAAGATTTTCTCAATTACAAATTCAAGTGATAATGGGGAAACTCCAAATCTCATATAAATTAATATGAAATTTTTATAATAAGTTTAATTGAGTGAGAATTAGGTCTCTTAAGTATTTTAAATCTATTACTTCGAAAAATATTTTAAATGTTTCGGTTTTAAAGGGAACTTAGTTTTTAAAGTATGATTAATTTTAAAGAACAGCCCGATTAATGGTTATTTTCAATATGAATTTATCAAAAAGAGAACGAGTTATCAGGACCTTAGAACTCGATGATAATATTGACATGCTACCCGTTCACTATTTAGGTTTTGAAAAAACAGCTAGTTCTTATCAGAAATTTCTAAAAACTGATGAATATAACAAGTATAAGACAATTGTAGAAAACGATTTCTCTAAAGTAAAATATTGTTGGGCGGGTGATATTACTGATTTACGATTCTGGAACGTAGATTGCCATTCCATGGATCCATGGGGGCCTAAAAAGTTCAAAGAACCTACAAAGCGTGCTCCTCCAGAATATCCCGATTGTTTAATAAGTGCAATTGATGGAAGATTGTGGAAATTTGTTAAACAAGTCGATACTGGCTTAGCTTATCTGTGGTATGTTGATGGATATTTTCGAACTCCGGAAACAGTCCATTATTATTGGAATAAATATGGAAAACCTTCAGAGCAGATTAATGATAAGCTTAATTATAAGCCCCAAATTTGGGATGGATATGTAGATTCTTTAAAAAAGTATTTATATCCGATGGCGTTCGTACCTGTTGCTATTCATGAATCTTTATTTGAAGGGATGACAATGGGCCGCGTAGCCTATTACATGCGGAAAAATCCCCAATTTATCCATGAGGTTCTTAGCGAGTATACTAAATTAAACATAGAAGTTATTAAGCGCGTTCATGAAGCTGGTGTAGATATAATTTTCTACTCAGACGATTTAGGGTATAAAGGGCGCTCAATTTTATCAATTGAACAGTTTAAAAAGTTCATTCTTCCCTATTATAAAAAACTGTATAAAGCTTGTGAGCAAAGAGGAATGTTTGTTGTTCAACATTCTTGTGGATATATTGATAAAAACCTACCTTATATGGTAGAAGCGGGACTTAACTGCATTCAGGCACTTGAACCTGCTGCAGGTGTCGATTTGGCTTACCTAAAGCAAACTCTTGGTGATAAATTAAGTTTTATGGGAGGAATAGATTCAAGTCGGATTCTTAATTTTGGAACACCTGACGACATTGTACAGGAAGTAAAGCGTTGTTTGAAATCAGCAGGTTATAATGGCGGTTATTTTGTTGGTCCTAGCCATAATATTTTAAATGCTCCTTGGGAAAATATTGTGGTATTAAGAAATGCAATTGAAAAATATCGAAAATATCCATTAAATCTGAATTAAAAGACATCAGTAAAACAAAATTAAAAACCCTATTTTTTGAGAATTGCGATTATCGGTGATAAAGGAGATATCTCTACATTAAATTGATAGATGTTTTTTGAACTCTGAGTTAATTTTATAGTAGAAATCTTTTGATTTATCCCATTATAAATTTCTACAGTGTTAACTTCCAAACCATATTTTAAGGAATCAAATTGAATTTCTATCATTTGAACTCGACTACTTAAATTATAGGCAGTAATAAGTCCTAACTTGTCAACTTCATCCACATGAAGGTGAATATTGTTCTTAATTCCATAAAATGTCCCTCTAGCTAATATTGGTTTAATTTTTTTATAAAGTATCATTGCTTGTTTTAAAGCTTTATATTTTGGGTTTTCTCTATCACTAAGTCCGCCAATCCCTAAGTGTCTTACGAGAGATGCATACCACCAGAATTGTAGCATATTTTCATTGTCGCTATTCTCATTTATGTGTAAATATAAAGGAAAAGAATATGCTAAATTATATTCAAACAATTGAGTTGACCTTCCAGATAAAATGTCTTGCATTGGATTCCACATACATTCAAACCCCCAGTTCTCATCGAAACTGTTTGGAAGGTTTTGTTGATAATAGAGTGGATGTCGAGGCTTTAATCCCCTGTCATGTGCTTCGATGAGTATGTGTGGATATTCTTTTTTAACGCTTTGAATTACCTTTAATATGTTTTCAGCGTGAGTTTGTCTTCTCATCGGAACTTCATGCCCGTGCTCTTTACTGAAACATCCGAGATTGTCTGCCATGAACGTTGATAAATCAGTAAAATCAAACATGAAAAAATCTATTCCTTCCTTGGCTAATTCTAATAATCTTCGGGATTTTTCCTTCAACCAATGTTCATTAGCACACAAACAATAAAGATTTATATACGGATCTGCAACAAGCTTTACTCCTTTTCGAGATCTGAGATAAAATTCATCTGGTTCATTTTCCCCCTCAAAATTCATCATGAGATGCAACGCAAGCTTTAATCCGTATGTTTCATGGATGGTTTTTGAAAATTCTTTTAGAGTACCGAATCTTTGTTCATTCCAAATTTCAGAACCAAGAGCAGTATTCCAGCCAGGATCCAAATAGAGACATTCAGCTCCAATATCTCGAGCAATCTCTGCTTCATTGTAGAGCTGTTCTAACGTATAGACTTCAAATTCTGCCTTATCCACGAAGAATCCGACTTTTTCTGCTGCCCAACCTAAATTATATAATTCGTTCCAATGCACTGGTGGATTATAATCTTTTTTAAATTTATGACCATTTTCCTCAAGATGACTTCTATATAGGTAATACCCCTCCCTATAATCGCCCTCATAAACAGCATATCTCGAAACGCCAAAAGAATAACTTTGATGGGGTTCTAAGGTAGTCGCCAATTCGGGATTACCATCGTATAGAGAAACTCCGCCAAAGAGGAAGAATACATCTTCAGCACCTCTTCCCGGTAATGTGGTTGAGATTCGGTTAAACCTTGAATGTTCTATTTGTGACGAATCATATTTACATATGAGTAATCCACCGTCTTCTGTCCCCCAGAGCCACCCTTCAGCACAATATCCTGGCATCTCTGCTTCTTTAGCGACCCAAGCCCCAAATAGTATATCATTAGCACTGAATTTTTCCTTTCTTCTATCCTCTCCATACCCTAAAAACCTTCGAGTGGGGATTGAAGTTAGTGTATGTTCATCCAAATGATCAATCCAACCCTGGTATTGCTTGAATAACGCCTTCTTAAACCCAAAATTGATCAACCCAAATCTAACTCTTTTATTCCCGTGATTGATTAGTGTAATATATTCGTTCAGCCATTTATTACTAGATTCTAATTTAATCTTATGTTCGATTTCAATGTTCGTGTTTTGAAATATTCCTTTAATCACGAGCGTATTATCATCGATCAAGTGGATGGTCCTTGTCTGCAATTTCTTTGCTTTATATTCCTCCCCTAAATGAGACAAATATACATATCGAGAACCTCTTTTTCCAGAAGTCAAAATACTATAATGATAATCCTGATCTGCATAGATTTTATCATTCGCTTTACTGTATAATTTGTAAATAAACCTATTTTTATTATTTTGAATTTCCAACTCCCAATATTGATTGGATAGAGTATAACGAGTTCTGTTCATTAAATATCGCTAATTTTGTTAATTTTAATGCAAATACGAATTAAATTTATATATTTTAATATTTTAAAAGCATTTTAGGTTAAAAGTTAAATCTATAAATACAACTTCGATTAAAATTAATTAATCTATAATTTGAATACAAACATATAAAGAGATGAATGATTAATGAATCAAACAGATGTGGAATTAGAAGAAACGATATACTCCGGTTTAAATATCCTATCATTTAGCATGTACCAAATCGTGTGGACAATTACTATTTCTGCTTTAAACTTGACCTACTTTTTTTTCTATCATACAGTAGTCGGGCTCGAGCCGATTTACATATTTCTTGCTATGGCTATTTTTACAGCATGGGATTCGATCAACGAGCCTTTAATCGGTTTTTTAGTTGACAGGAACTTTAAGTGGACTAAAAAATGGGGTACTTATTGTCATTTTTAGCATAAATATTCAGTAAAAAAAGGGAAATATTTAAAATAAGAAAAGTTGATTAGTATTAATCAAAATTTTTTGTAAAAAATTTATAATTTAAAAATATCTAAAAATCTAAAATTGGTGTTTTTATGGCTGAAAATGAAGAAACAACTTCAAGACATTCTTTTTTGACTTTTCTCTCTTTTGGTACCTACAATTTCACCTGGACAATTCCAACAGCAACAATGAGTCTTTTTATGTTTTATTTTTATCATACAGTTGTCGGTCTTGACCCTCTTTGGATATTGACTGTCGTTGCTATAAACACAGTATGGGCTGGTCTTAACGACCCTTTAATAGGGTGGCTAACCGATCGAAATTTTAAGTGGACAAGAAAATGGGGTCGACGCTTTCCGTGGATAGTAATTGGCTTTATTCCACAATCTTTATCTTTAATCATGATATTTTCTCCTCCAGATCTACCAAAGGATTCCTTTGGTGTACTAATAAATCCTTTGCCAGTGATGCTTTGGCTTTTGCTCTCCCTATTTGTGTTTGATTTATTTATTACACTTGTAGATATCCATGTATCTATACTTCGTGCTGACAAATTCCGAACTGAAACAGAAAGAAGGAAATATGCAGGATCTTGGGGTATCTTTGACATGTTCGCACAAATCCTTGGAATGATGCTTCCACCGCTTTTTCTGTTCTTTGGATCCACAATATTATCATATACCGTTATGGCAGCAATTATGGCTGTAATAGCTATTATTTTTGGCATCACATTTATCCCTGGAGCCCGGGAGGACAAGATCATTATTGATCGATATTACTCAAGAGACTACGAACGATTGCATGTATTTAAAGGTCTATGGATAGTTCTTAAACAGAAAAGTTTTATTGCTCTCTATGCTCATTACGTTCTGTGGCTCGCGGCTACTGCATCGATAATGACTGGAATGGTAGCATATTTAGTAACATTTATTTTAAAATCTAATGATCCAGATACCATGATCCCACTTCTCGCAGCTCTTCTCTTGGGATCATTAATTTCTATTCCAGTTTGGCTCAAAATTCTAAAAAAAACGAATAACAATAAGAAAACCTATATTATCGGAAGCCTTATATTATGTGCTCTTACAGTGCCAATCGGCTTTTTCCAAACAGAGATTGATTTAATGATTATGTTGTTTTTATTTGGTCTCGGAAATGGATGTGTGTGGACTATTGGAATGCCAGTATTGTTTTCGAACGCACAAGATGACTTTGTTGTGCGTACTGGGAAGAACCAGAAAGGTATCCTTGTTGGTACTTGGGCAGTAATAGGACTCATTACAGCTTTTATTGACGAAGCATTAATAGCATTGGTATTCACTTTTACTGGATTTGATGCAGGAATCCCGGATTATGCAGCTTTAGTTGCATCTGGTGCAAATGTAGAATTAGTTCAATTAGGAATCCGTCTCCTTCTAGGCATTATCCCTGCGTTGCTCATTTTAGTAGGCACATTGATCTTTTGGAAATTCTATCCCCTCACTCAAGAAAAAGTTCTAGAAAACAAAGCTAAGCTACTTGAACTTGGCTTTTAAATTATTTTTTTTTAAAAAATCAAGCTATTTTAAAATCCTAATTCAAAATTTTAAAGGATACTTTCCATACTTCTTTGTAGCAGAAATCATCGTAAGAACATTTTCAAGTTTACAAGAATTCGTTATGTCTGTGCAAGGGCTCAAAATATAACCCCCACCTTCGCCAGCGTCCCGAATGCACTTTTTCACAGCGTTTACGACGTCGTCTTTTGTGCCATAGGGTAAAAGTTGAGAAACATCAATATTTCCGACCAAACATAGCTTATCTCCATATTTTTCCTTCAAGTACTTCAAATCCATACCTGCCATCGGCTCCAGAGATTGTACGCCGTCAAAACCTGCTTCGATTAGCCCATCAAAATATGGTTCAGTAAAACCATCCGAGTGAAAGATCGCATATTTCCCTGCTTTTTTTACCTCATGAACGATTTTCTTATATGCGGGTACAATCAGTTCACGATGGTATTTAGGATTTATCATAGTAGTATTCTTTAAAGCAGAGTCATCACATAGAAAGAAGATCTCAAAATCTGTTTCAGCTAACATCTTTGCTGCTTGCACCGCTTTTTTAGTTCTCAATTCAATATATCTTTTTATTTTGCTTTTGTTTTTTCTTATTAATTTTATTAGCAATCCTAAGCCAATTCCTTCCCAAATTGGTTCTAATATATAGTCTAAGTGAGCACAAGGAACAATTTCGTCCACTGGGAACTTTTTAAGCCTTTTATTGATTTTAGAAGCAAAATCGGGGCCTTCTTCCCATTCAACATCGTAGTAAGTATCGTAAAAGTAATCTGCCATTTCCTCAGAATTGATGTAATTTTTTAAATACCAAGAGAGGTCTGAGCCCGTCGGTGGCTTTTTCAAAAAAAGTCTGCCATCGATATCAATGTATTTGTTAGGGTCTTCCGGTTTAGGAATTGGATGTTCGTTCAAATAACTTTGAGGTAGATGAACTGGAAAACCCTGAAAACCCCAAGAAGAATCAAACCCTAATTTTTTGTGAAAATTCAAATCTAAATAATAATAAAAGTATTTTCTAACCCTTTTGAAATCAGCACCCCAATATTTTAATAGTTCTTTTCTAAAGCCAGGCATGATTTCTTGACAGAAAAGAGGTATCCGATCGACTTCTTCGTGGTTTAACGCTCTTAACATTCTTTCTCGTGCGTTCATGATTTCTAGGATGTTTTAATTTTAAATTTTGTGTAAGATAAGATAAAAAGAAAAGAAATAATCCGAAATTAAATTTATCTATTTTCTAATTCTAATAACTTACATGGCAATATTAATTGAAAAAAAATATCCTGTATTTACCATTGTTATTAATAATCCCGAAGTTAAGAACGCAATAGATGGACCTACAGCTCAAGAATTGAGCGTTGCATTTAGAGAATTCGAAAACGATAAAGAAGCTTTAGTTGCTGTATTATGGGGCTCTAATGGAACGTTTTGTTCGGGTGCAAATCTGAAAGCTATTGCTGAAGGGCGAGGAAATAAAATAGAAAAAGATGGAGATGGTCCGATGGGTCCAACGCGGATGTTTTTATCAAAGCCAGTTATTGCAGCTATAGCGGGATATGCTGTTGCTGGAGGATTAGAGCTTGCTCTATGGTGTGATATGCGTGTTGTTGAGAATGATGCAGTTTTTGGAGTATTTTGTCGTAGATTTGGAGTACCTCTTATAGATGGCGGTACTGTAAGATTACCAAGACTTATTGGATTAAGTCGAGCTATGGATATGATTCTTACTGGACGTCCTGTGAATGCTGAAGAAGCACTCGCGTGGGGGCTTGCTAATCGAGTAGTTGCTATAGGTCGATCGAAAATAGAAGCAGAAAAATTAGCAAGAGAAATTGCGGCTTTTCCAAAAACTTGCATGAGAAACGATCGCTTCTCCGCTTATGAACAATTTGGATTAGATATTAAAGATGCGATGGTAAATGAATTTGAATATGGTTTAAAAACTTTAGAAAGCGGAGAATACATAGAGGGAAGTCAAGCTTTTACTAAAGGCAAAGGTAAACACGGTAATTTTAAGAAGATATAAAATAATATGTAATATGGTGATTAGATGATTGTGTTTGAAGAATTTAGAGTAAAAACCCCAGAAAGAGAAGTTTTACTAGAAATTACAAATGAAATTAGAAGGATTGTAAGGAATTCAGGCATAAATAAAGGCGTATGTCGTATATTTGTACCTCATACTACTGCGGGAATAACTATTAATGAAAACGCTGATCCCTCCGTTATGAAAGATATTTCTAATTATTTGAGCAAGTTGATACCAAAAGGTGGAAGTTTAGGATATTCGTTTAGACATATGGAGGGTAATTCAGACGCGCATATTAAATGCTCTTTAACAGGGCACTCATTAGAACTATTAATTCATGAGGGTAGATTAATGCTTGGAACATGGCAAGGTGTAATGTTTGCAGAATATGACGGTCCGCGAAACAGGAAAGTCTTTGTCCAAATTCAAGGAGAAATTAATTAAAATAATATCAATAAATTATATGTCATTTCTTTACTAATTTCAACGTTATAAAGAATGTGATAACTACCAAACCATTAATTAAGTAAAAGGGTAAAAATATATAGATTTCCCCTAAAGCACTAATAACAATTGGTCCAATTGCGCTACACAAAAATCCTATAGCGTTGTTAAATCCTATGCCCGTACCTTTTAAATCCGGGTCAATTTTTTCGATAATGTTTAATAGTAATGTGTTTCCCGCTGGTTCGTACAACGCTAACCCTATCCCAACAAATATCGTAATAATTAAAAATACAATCAGATTAAAAACAATACTAGTCAAGAACGGAAGAGCAAAAAAGATAACAACCACCTGCCCTACCAACATCATTTTTCTTGGGCTATGACGATCTGTTAATCTACCAGAGATAAACACAAATATAATGTAAGCCGCTACAATAAGAATTAATGCATAACTCGTTTGAATTTCGTCTAAAATAAATTGGACTTGTAAGACCCAAATTAAATATGCTATAATCCCTCCAAATATAAACCACCTTACGCTATTTAAAAAAATTGTAATTATAAACTGTCGTTCTTGTATTAAGATTTTTATATTTTCTAAATTTAGCGACATTTTATTCTCATTTTTGGGACTTTCTAAATCGGATTTCACCTTTTTATTTCCCTTTTCTTTCAAGAAAATAATCATAACTACCCCCGATATTATTGTTAAAATCCCTGAAATAGAAAATATATTCCTAAACCCTAAATATGAAGAGATATAGCCCCCAATAACGATACCTCCAAAGTAACCTAAGGACATCGATAACGCGAATAACCCCATTCCTTTTCCGTGCTCTTCTTTCTCGTAAATATCACCAATAATTGCTTGTAAAATTGATGTATAAGCTCCTGCCCCTTGAATTGCTCTAAAGATTATAAGTTGAACAATGTCCTGAGCGATAAAACATAAAAATGTTCCAATAATGTATATAATCAATCCGATAAGTACAACTAATCTTCTACCATACTTATCAGAGGCAGCAGCGAATGGAAATTGAAACACTGATTGCGTTACAGAAAAAATCCCTATTACGATTCCATAAGCGGTAAGTGTTCCAGATAGGCTTATAATAAAAGAAGGTAGCCCAATATTAACCACACTTATTCCTAAATTTCTAAAAAATACTCCCATTAAGATAACAAAAAGCAAAATTTTTACATGCTTTCCAAAATTGCTCTTTGAACGCTTTAAATTATCCTCAGTTTTAATTCCCATTTATTTGAGAAATTAAGAAGTAAATTTAAAGTTATTTTTCGCAATATTTTAAACTTTTAATACTCATATTTACATAATCTTAGTTATTAATTTGGAAAAAAGGGATATTATTGGAGTTTGGATTTAATTCTTTATCAAATTTAGCCCAGATTAGGAAAGATGTGAAGAGAAAAAGAATTTCTAGTTATGATAAAACAGGGGCAAATGCTGATTTCTTTACTTACAAGGGCAACGAAATAAGGGAAATTTGTAACATTGAAGGCGCTGGAATGATAAAACACATCTGGATGACGATTGCCTCGGGAGACCCTTATTACTTGAGAAAAACAGTTATTAGAATGTGGTGGGATAACGAAGAGCACCCTTCAGTAGAGTGTCCAATAGGAGACTTTTTTGGTGTGGGGCACGCAAAAACCGCAAATTTTTGGAGTTTACCGCTTTCTATGGGGCCAGAGGACGGAAAAGGATTTAATTGTTTTTTCCCAATGCCATTTTCAAAACGAGCTCGAATAGAAATTGAAAATGAAAGTGATACTCCCCTGACAACTTATTTTTATATTGATTATGAAGAATATAGCGCGTTAGACTCTACTTATGGTAGATTTCATGTTTTTTGGAATCGCGTAAATCCATGTGAAGGAAGCGATTATAATAAAAAGAAGATAGTGGAATTCAATTTTAAAAAGAATCCAACGCACGAGAAAGATTATTTTGTTATGAACGCCGAAGGTGAAGGCCATTTCGTTGGATTTCATTTAGATATTCATAATTTGTATGAAACTGAGAAACATAACTGGCCCGGTGAAGGAGACGATTACATAGAGATCGATGACGCCGAAATTATACTTTACGGAACAGGGACCGAAGATTATTTTTGTACTTCGTGGTGCCCAACCCAATATTATTGTTCGCCTTATTTTGGAATTCCATTGCCAGGAGGTAAAAATTGGAGCGGTAAAATATCCTATTATAGGTATCACATTGAAGATCCAATATATTTTCATAAAAATATTAAAGTAAAAATAGAGCACGGTCACGCGAATCAAAGATCAGACGATTGGTCTTCAACAGCTTACTGGTATCAAACAGAACCGCATCAGAAATTCAAATCTTTTCCGGTAGTTGACGATAGATTACCTAGAGAAGAACCTAAAGAGATCGAAACTTAAAAATAAAAAATTTTTTATAAATTCTTTAATATTTATTTGTCATCTTCAACAACTTTTAAACCTAAAATTTTTGCTCCGTTTATGAAATCTTCCTTCCAATCGCCTATGAAAGTTACCCTATGCCATCCAAATGCGTTCCAATCATAGTTTTCCATAATTTTTTCAACATCGCTTTCTACTAACATTTTAGAAACGCAACCTTTTTCATCCACTATGTTATCTATTATTTTTCCCGTACGGATTGAGATTTTTTTTTCAAAAACGCTGATTTTAATAGTCGTTACTGGTTTCCCTATTGGAAATTTAACGCGAGGCGAGGCGCCTAAAAAATGAGTTTCACCATGGTAAACGATATCATAAGGCGCTTGTGGACCCTCTGGTCCTTGCAAATTGCATGGCGCTAAACAATGCATATACGTGATTTGATTTTTTTTTATATCAAAAGTGTGGTTGGACACATATCCTGGTCTACCAGTTAAGTACAGTCCAAAAAGAAAGCTTATGGTCGAATCCATATCAGACTCACATATGCCGTATTTTCCTTCTTTACTTAATTCGAAAAAAGCCATGCAAGGATAAGCGGGAATCGCGCCGCACAATAAGAATGTGCCACAATCGGGAGTAAAAATGTCAATGTCTTTATCTTTCAAGATATTTTTAAAAGCTAGATATAGTTTTGCGGAATTTAAAATGGTTTTATCCGTGGGTTCTACTAAAGAAGCATTTTTAATCCATTTTTGAGCGATCTCTTTTGCTTGGTCTGTGTTAACCTCATTATAATATTTGAGAATCTCCTCTGGATCTCCTCTAATCATTTCTATGTCGAAAACATTTTTTAAAATTTCTTTATAGAGCGCTTCATCCTTTCTCCACTGGTGTGCTTGATCTAAACCAACTGTATCGGTATAAAATTCAAATTCCTCATCGCTACTCATTTTACTTATTTGATCCAAAAACTCTGGATGATTTTTAGCTAATCGCATTCGTTCGGGATTAAATAACCCTAATATGACATCCCAGTTCATTTTAATGATGTCCTTGGCGTAAACCAAGACCTTTTTTCCCCTTAAACGCATAAGATTAAACATGTTCTCAAATGTCTTGTCAAAATCTTCTAAATTTTTTGAAGACAAAATAGATAGTTGATAATTCTTGTCTTTAACACTTGAGAATATTTTTGTGAATGTATGGTCTCCAGCATAAATAAAATTAGCCAATATTACCGGCTTTTTGCTCTCAACAAATTCAATGCCAGCTTGAACAATCCCTGGATCTCCATAATGCCCTATCGTAAAAACTATAACCCCATCAGCCTCTTCGATATCCTTTTTAATCTGGTTAACTAATTCATTATCGTATGTTGTAATAATCTCACTATAGTTAAACTCAATTTTATTAAATTTCTCGTTTAGATGTTTTCTAATGGAATCTATCGTTTTGTTATTGTCATATCCCAAATAAGGCCATCCAGCTTCCCATTGTGGTTTTCCTATAAACACAACTTCTATTTTTACATCTTTATTATTCATTTTAAAATTCACTACGAATCAAAAAATTATATTACTTATCTATTAGGTTTTGAACTTTAAAAACATTAAAAATTTTAAAAATAAAATTTTTCCGAAAAAACTTAAATATTCTGACAACCATTTTATTTATATGATAATTGATGAGAAAGTAAAAGTCGGTAAAAAAGGGGAGATCCTTCCAAAAAAACCCTTGAGAGAAATTTCCGGTATCCGACCAGGAGATAATGTATTAATTGAGGCTCAACCTGGTCGACTGATAATAAATAAAATTTTTACTGTCAAAGAACTTCTAGAAATGCCAATCATTTCGCAAGGAACAGCTGAAAGCGTAGAAAAGGATATTGAAGAAGAAATGAAAATACAAGAGAAATTGACAAATGAAGAACATTAAACCTTTAATAATGGATACAACCTATATTTTACCATTATTCGGTATTAAAATAATAGAACTAACCAATTTTAAAAAATTCTCTAAAAAACTCTGGTCAAATGGATTAAAAGGATTAAATCTATACTTACCCTCAACTTGCTTAATGGAGGTTTTGTTTAAATTAACCGGGGAATATCGAAAGAGTAATAATGTTGATGTACTTAAACGTTACGCCATAGCAATACCTTCAATACTTTCCTTCAGCTCGATACAAATCTTCAACCCACTACTAAATCCTGAAGCAATAAGGATTGCGATTAACATAAAATATGCCGGCCATACTGATCTTATGGATTGTTTAATTGCTGCCAGTGCTGCGGCATTAAAAGGGATATTCTTGACAGAGGATATTGAATTGAGTAAAATTTTAAAAATTATTCCGGAAACCAAAAATGTTTCTATTTGGTCTTGGAGTGATCTTATTAAGAACGAATTTGCTCAAGATTGATATAAGTAAGTTTTTTAATTAATGAAATATATTGGACTCGACCATGATTGATGTCCATTATCTAAAGTTATTTTAACATATAGATGGTCGTCTTTTTCCCTATTATTTGCCAATAAAATCGATCTTTCAAGCTGGATCGAGAAATATGGATTTACATCTGGAACTTTAAAAATAAAATTTTTGTAAAAACCTTATTGAATCAATTAATTAAACGTTTCTTTCACGTTTCCAATTAGCATTATCGCTAGTTCTTAAATACCACCTTAAAAGTTTCTCTTTAAGATCAGCTTTAATTTTGTCGTAAGCATATATGTCAATTAAATTACTAGCTTCATTTGGATCGTACATTAAATCGTAAAGCTCTTCCTTCCCACTATCTCGAATGACGAGTTTCCATGTTTTGGTTCTTATCATAGCAGATCGAGCTACGGTTGATGGATTTTCTTGAGGTATATTAGTTTTATCGTAATAAATACCAATACCCTGCATTTCAGGACTTTTAACAACCGGTTCAAAACATTGAGGTTCGCGAGGGTTATATCCTCCCTCAGCAAAAACAGCATCTCTTAGTTTCAGTAAGCTTCCTTCTAGAAAAGGAATTAAATTCTTGCCAAAGTGAGTATATTGAGTTTCAATTTGAGCAATATTCAATACTGTAGGAAAAAGATCAATAGTTTGAACAAATTGCTCGTATAGAATTCCTTTTGATTCGATACCAGGTATTTTTGTAATTAACGGAACATTGATAAGACAATCTTGGAACGCGTTAGGCCATTTTTCTGTTAATCCATAGTCTCCCGTATAATCTCCATGATCAGAAAAGAAGAATATTGCGCTATTTTCATAGGCTCCGAGACTCTTTAATATATCGATTATTTGCCCAACTTGGTAATCTACGCGAGAAACCATTCCATAATATGTAGCGATAATTTCTTTAAAATCATCTTTATCTAAATTGTTCAAACCGTACTTTCCTTGAATTAAACGCATAAATTCTGGCTTATCGTCCAATTTAGGCGGCACTGGGGCTGGTACTAATTCTCGATCGTACATAGAAAAGTAAGGCTCCTCAACCCTGTAAGGAGTATGAGGGAAGTTCAAGGCAATATATAGGCAAAAAGGATTCTTAGGATCAGAATTCAAATAGTTAATTGCCTTTTGAATAATATGATAATCAATATCTCTTGATTCTTCTAATGTTCTCTCACCATAATAAAAAGATTTTCTCATAGGATGATCTAAGGGATAGGGATTAGTTTTCCAAGCACCCATTTTCGTTCTTAACCTTTTCGTTACGCTTTGGCTAATAGCATCTTTACTAAAAAGATCGTTTCTTCCAATCCATATGACTTCGTAGCTTTTTTCCTTAAGAAACTTAAAAAGATTTTCTTCGTGCGGTTGTAATAATTGGTAAAGGCTTCTGTGCCCATTCGAGTGTACATATTGACCGGTAAAAGTACAACATCTAGAAGGTCCGCAAACTGGATTAACGGTAAAACAATTAGTAAAAGCAGCGCCGTCTTTAGCAAGTTTATCAATATTTGGCGTTTTAATAACGGGATTTCTTCGACCATCAAAAGAAACGCAATCTCCACGCATTTCATCTGCTAAAAAAATAATAATATTAGGAAGCAGTTTCTCTTTTGCCATGTTTAACATTTATCATTTAAGATTTAAAAATTTAATAATTAATAATTCAAGGTTATTTTAAAATATTCAAAATCTAATATGAATATCCCAACACTTTTAATTTTCGAAAAATTATTCAAAAGGATATAAACTATGAACTCAAGGGAAAGAGTAAATACAACTTTAAATCATAAAGAACCCGATAAAGTTCCGATTGATTTAGGAGGAAATCAATCAAGTATTCATATTAAAGCGTACAAGAAATTATTGGATTACCTTGAAATTGAAGATGAGAACGTTCAATACGCTGATTTCGTTCAACAAATCGTACGCCCATGTGATAAAGTCTTAGAAAGATTTAGCATTGATGTAAGATATGTTCAACCTTTAGGGGGGATGGTTAGAGTTATAGATATGGAACCTCAATACGAGGGCAAATATGTGGGCGTTTATGACCAGTTTGGTGTGTTTTGGGGGAACGACGCTAAAAAAGATTTAGACGAGATATTATATTACGATCCTGTTATTCATCCTTTTGCTGATTTTAAATCTGTTAGCGATATAAGAGATTTTGACTGGCCCAATGGGAGAGATAAAACACCCTTTAACGGATTGAAGGAATACGCTAAAAATTTGCGCGATAATACTGATTTTGCATTATCGACTCCTCCAGTTGGATGCATTTATGAATATTGCACGTTTTTATTTGGTTTCATAAAAACTTTAAGATATTTAAGAATTAAGCCAGAATTACTAATTGCAGCAATGCAAGGTTTATTAAAGTATTGGACCGATTATGTTACGACCTTTTTAGACGAAGTTGGAAGTTATTTAGATGTAGTATGCATCAACGGTGATCTTGCGGAACAAGCAGGACCTATAATGAGTGTTAAGCTTTACGAAAATATGATAAAACCGATAGAAAGGAAATTATCAAAAAAAATTCGCGAATTAGTAGAAACGAAAATAAACTATCATTCCTGCGGTTCGATTTCGCTATTTATACCCCATTTTGCTGAGATTGGGTATGATGTTATTAATCCAGTACAAATAAGTGCCTATGATATGGAGCCTTGTTCCCTAAAGAAGCGATTTGGAGATATAATGTCGTTTTGGGGTGGTTTATGTAACACTCAAAATACATTACCCTTTGGAACGCTTAAAGAAATAAGGGACGAGGTACGAAGAAATTTCGAATGTTTGAAACCCGGCGGAGGTTTTGTTGCGTCTAACATCCATAATATAACTGCCGAAGTTCCTCCTCAGAATATTGTAGCCATGTTTGATGCCGCTAACGAGTTTGGAAGTTATTAATAATAGAGTTTTTTTACAATCAATGTTTTAATAATAAAATATTAACCTAATTAAGGGTGAAAAGATATAAAAAGTAAGAATTTTAAAATTTTTGACGCTCATCTTCATACCTATGGTACATTTCTACCTAAAAATGAAGATTTAATTAGTTATCTGGATAAACACAACATCGAAAAAGCAATTATTACTACAGTTAATAGAGCAGCAAGCTCCAAAATCTATGCTGACAAAGATAACACTGTTGAAAATAACTCTTCTAACAATGATGTCGTAAAGAGAGCGTTTGAAAACTTAAGGAGGTTAATGCCAAAAGGTCAATTGGACCATCAAGATGTTATTAACATATCAAACAAAGATCCAGAAAGATTTTATAAATTCTTCTGGTTCAACCCAAAAATCAAACCTGAAGATGAGGAGAGCAATTACAAAGTCTTAGAAGATCATTTTGACTTAGGTTTTTGTGGGGTTAAGATCCATTCCGGCATTCACTTAATAAAAATTCCAAGAGATATCATAAAACTAGTTTCTTTTATGCAAGATTATGACATGAAATTTCCGTTATTCGTTCACTTTACGCCAAAATTTTCTGCTTTTGGAGGAATAAGCAGTAAAGATATAGCAAAATTAGCAAAAAATTATCCAAATTTGCGTATCATTATTGGACATGCTGCGTTGGCAATGGAGTTTGCAATAGATCTTGGAATGAGCTTAAAACAATATAAAAACGTATTTTTTGAAACTTCGTGTTCTATACCTTACGGGATATTAGGTTTGATAAAAATGGTAGGGCATAAACGCATATTATTTGGAACAGATGCGCCAGTCACTAATCCAATAAAACTTGAAATTGATAAAATATTATGCTTACCAATTACCGATGATCAAAAACGCGATGTTTTTTTCAACAACATTGACAGCATAATTAGAAAATAAACCATTAATTTTCAAAGGTTTTAAATTTTTTTAGATTACCTTTCAAATCTTCCACTAACATTTTATCGATATTAACTAATTAATTAATTTTGACTTTAAAATTATTGTCGAGAAAATAATTAACGATTAAGTCGATTATTTCTGTTTTAATAATAGAATATATAAACGTAGTTGTGTAATTTTTTATTATAATCTTGTAAAAAATTATCAGAGTTGATAAAGTGAAAAATTTAGGGGATGATAATTACTACAAAGAGAACAATAATTGGGACGTCATAGAAGTTTCAAAGGTTAACGACAAAATTATTAAAAAGCTTTTAAATTATCTGAAATATGATATATCAGAAAACTTCTTTATTTCCTTTGAAAGCCTTTTAAAATTAGGAAATAAAGTTCCAGAAGCTACAATTCAAAATATTATCAATGAGTTAGACCAAACTCACAATTTCAAAAAGGACTTGTTTCATTTCATTTTAAGCTTTGTAAAAAATGGCACAGTAGAATTTCACTTATTACCTCAAATATATAGCCCAGATTTCATTGTTAGGGCTCGAGCCATAATGAAAATAAAACAAAATAACGATACAAGATATCTAAAGTTCCTACTCCCGTTATTAGACGACCCTGACGATTCCGTAAGATGGAGCGTGATAAAATTCTTGGCTAAGCATAAAAATAATCCAATAATCTTTAATGAATTAAAAAATCACTTGAATAAGGAGTTAAATCCTATAATTTATAGTAATTTGAAGGAAATATTTGAATTAGAGCTTAAAATTAGAGAATAAAGAATAAGAGAACATAAAAAATACAACTTAGAATTACATCTATTTTTAAATATCTTGGTGTTCTCTTTTTTTGTAGAAATTCACTGCTGAATTTTGTTAATTCAAGACTTATCTTATTTAAAAAAAAAGTAAACAATTAAAAAAGACATTTTTAATTATATATATATACACACTTTACTAAAACTTTGTATATATTTTGATGCGGGAGTGAACTCGATAGAGTAAATCTTGACACTCTTTCTTATATTCGGCCATCTCGTGCAACTTTAATTCTTTTACGATCGAATCAAACGCTTTGGAAAATGGCAGGT
>JAUWZT010000133.1 GCA_030615145.1 Promethearchaeota archaeon
TTATATCCATATTAGGATCTTTTACAGTATGAAGATAGTCTTCTAAAATTTCTAGTGCGAATTCTATTAATTCACTCGCTCCAGAAGTTTTATCTGTTTTTAAGTCGTGGATCATATGTAAAATGGTTTTGCTAATCATAATGGTTTTCACTCTATGATTTATAAAAATTAAAAAAAATTTTGTTGTTAAAATAGAAATAGTAAGAACATAAATATATAATTTCAGAGAGAAAATTTTTCCTAAAAATGTTTAAGTTTTAAATTATCCGTTTTTAGAGAGACTCTCCGCTATTTTTACATAATTTTTTTTAAATTTTTCATTTTTAGATTTTTATAAACTATTAAATTCATGCTTCATTTTATACCATTAATGAAGCCATCTAAATCTTTGAACTTAAATGTTAAAGATATTTCATTTATTAACAATATTCAATCAATGGCAGTTGTAGGTCCTTCAAAGAAACGAAACTTCTTTTTCCTTAGGAATCACCAAGAAAATTTTAAGGGAGATCTCTATGCTGTCCACACCAAAGTCAAAGAAGTCCCTAATTTTCCCTCAGAAAACATTTATTCTTCTATTAAAGACATTCCTGGAAAAGTTGATTTTGCGTTTATTACAGTGCCCGCGTTACAAGTATTAGATGTCATCAACGATTGTGTGAAGAAAGGTGTTAAATTAGTCAACATCTTTACAGCAGAGTTTTCTGATGCAGGAACGGAAGAGGGTCGCCGTCTAGAGAAAGAATTAGTAAAGTGCGCTCAAAATAAAGTTAGAATTCTTGGACCTAATGGTATGGGAATATTTTACCCAAAATTAGGCATAGCTTGGCGTTCAAAATTCCCAACAACTCCCGGAAATATCGGGTTTATTGGCCAATCAGGAGGAGTATGTAATATTGCTATTTATACTGCGAAAGAAATGGGCATTCATTTTTCCAAAGTATTCTCATTTGGGAACGGAGCAGATTTAGACTTCATAGACATTTTACATTTTTTGAGCAACGACGATGAAACTGACTTGATTTTGTGTTATTTAGAAGGCATTAAAGGAAATCGAGGAGATGATTTAAGGCAAGTTCTTGCTGATAACAAAAAACCGATTGTAATTTTAAAAGGTGGGAAGTCCGAAAGTGGGACGATAGCAGCTAAAACTCATACAGCGTCTCTCTCGGGTAATACTCAAATTTGGAGTACTATTTTCAAACAACATAATCTTATTGAAGTTGAAACATTAGAACAATTGATGCATACTGCGCGGTTAATAGACTTCTACGGAATTAAGGAATTACAAAATATTGCTGTTTTCAGTTTAAGTGGAGGTTATGGGGTTATCTTAGTTGATCTAATTGAAAAATTCAGAATGAACGTACCACAATTTAGCCCTAAAATTCAAGAACAATTGGATAAAAAATTCATTATTCGTGGTACAAGCTCTAAAAACCCTTTAGATGTAGCAGCACAACTATTTTACACTCAAAGCATTAAGGAAATAATTGATCTTGCTTTATCCGACGAAAAAATCGACGCCCTAATTATGGACCTTCCAAGTTGGTATTTTGATCCCGAGTATTCCATAACTTCAGCTGAGAACTTTGAAGTTGATATGCTTGAGGCTTTAAATTTAGGACATAAACATAATAAACCGTTAATTCCAATTTTAGAGAGTGCTCATCGTCCCGATCAAAGTAATCGTATTTCTAGGTTATTAGCAAAAAAGAGAGTACCAGTATTTGGAGATCCTCTTGAATTCATTCCTTTATTACCTAAAATTACTAACTATAAGAAAAAACTAAGAAGTTAAGAATATAATTAAGATTTTAAAGTATTTTGATAAATTTCCTAAAATATTTGGGGACTTTTATATTCGCCAAAAACTTCTCTTAAGACGCTACAAATCTCTTCTATTGTAGCATAGGTTTTAACTACTTCAATCATGATTGGCATAATATTCTTAGAAGATTCAGCCACTTCTTTTAATTCAGCTAATTTTTTTGTAACTAAGGTCTCATCTCGACTTTTTTTTAATTTGCCGAGAGATAATATAATTTTTTGTTCCTCGTCAATATCATGTTTAAAGGTTTTTATTTTACACTCTTCTTCGATACAATAAGTATTTACACCAATTACTTGATTAATTCCCGCTTCTATTTTCTTCTGATCGCGGTATGCATTATTTTGAATTTCCCGTTGAATGAAACCGCTCTCAATAGCAGTAGATATACCTCCCATTGTATCAATTTTTTCAATATACTCTAAAGCTTTTTCTTCTAATTTTGAAGTTAAGTACTCGATATAATAAGAACCTCCTAATGGATCAACAATGTCGGTAACTCCCGATTCATACGCAAGAACTTGTTGAGTTCTTAAGGATAATCTCACAGAGCCTTCTGTTGGAATTGCTAAAGCTTCGTCTGCACCACAAGTATGAAGCGATTGCGTTCCCCCTAGAATTGCTGCTAGCGCTTGAAGGGTTACTCTGATAATATTTACGTTAGGTTGTTGGGCTGTTAGAGTAACTCCCGCAGTTTGGGTATGAAATCGTAGTCTCATTGAATTTGGATCCTTAGCGTGGAACCTATCTTTCATTATTTTTGCCCACAACTTTCTAACTGCCCTTAATTTAGCAATTTCTTCAAAAAAATTATTGTGAGTTGTAAAAAAGAAAGATAATCTTGGGGCAAATTCGTCAATATTAACTCCCCGACTAAGAACTTCTTCAACATATGCGATACCATCTGCTATCGTAAAGGCAATTTCTTGAATAGCATTACATCCCGCTTCTCGCATGTGGTACCCACTAATGCTGATGGTATTAAAACGAGGCAAACTTTTGGAGCAATATTCAATTACATCTGCTACTAATCTTAAAGATGGTTTAGGAGGATAAATATATGTCCCTCTTGCGATATATTCTTTTAAGATATCGTTTTGAACCGTACCGTTTAATTGTTCAGATTTTATTCCTTGTTTCTCGCCTACAACGATATACATTGCTAAAAGCACTGAAGTAGGAGCGTTAATAGTCATACTTGTTGATACCTTATCCAGAGGAATCCCTTCGAACACTTGTTCAAAATCTTTCAAAGAGTTAACCGTTACACCAACTCTTCCTACTTCTCCTAAACAGATTTTATTGTCACTATTATAGCCCATCTGTGTCGGCAAATCAAACGCAATTGAAAGTCCTTTTTGCCCTTGTGATATTAAATATTTGAACCTTTCGTTTGTTTTAGAAGCATCTGCAAAACCGCCATATTGTCTCATTGTCCAAATTCTTCCACGATACATGTTTGGATACACACCTCTCGTAAATGGTGGGTTTCCCGGAAATCCAAGGTCTTCTAAATAATCAATATTCTTAAGATCACCGGGTCCATAGACATGTTTTAAAGGTAGGTTTGAAGGCGTTTCGAAATTCTCTCTTCTTTCTCCTCGTTCGATATATTTATTTAAAACCTTTTCTTCCCATTCTTTTCTTTCTTGTTCAATTTTTTCCAGTTCTTCATTAGAGAACATATTTTCTACTACCTCTTTATTAGGGTACTAAATTGGTTCGAAAGCGTAATCATATACTTCCTTACCATCTAAATTATCACAAATTTTTCTATAAATTGGCTTTAATTTCATCCCAACTTTTAAACGATCTTGGGGTGTAATTTGTCCAAGAGCTTTAATTCCGTTCTCAAATTCAACAACTCCGAGCGCATATGAAGGTTTATTGCGAAATTCAGCGGGGGGCGTTTTTAAGATTGTAAAAGTTAATAATTTGGCGTTTCCGATCGCAACAATCTTTTCAAATTTGTCGTATTTACATTTTAAACATCTAAGATGGGATGAATGCTGTAAAAATCCACAATTATTACATTTTTTCCATTCTATTTTTTCTTTATTACTCATTAATTTCTCACTTTTTCATCTAAAATCTTTACACTCTTTCAAGCAAAATAGAGATTATATTATTTCCAAATCCTCCGAAATTACATGAAATTCCTGTTTCAGCACCTGCGACTTGTCTTTTTCCAGCTTCACCTCTTAATTGCCAAACTAATTCAACTACTTGAGCAACGCCGGTAGCACCAAGTGGATGTCCTCTTGCTTTTAAGCCACCAGAAGGATTTATAGGGATTTTTCCTCCAATTTCCGTCAAACCATCGTGTGCCGCTTTTGCTCCTTCTCCTTTTTTAAAAAACCCAATGTCTTCGCTTTCCACAGCTTCAAGAATCTCGAAAGCATCGTGAAGTTCAGCAATATCAATATCTTCTGGAGTTTTTTTAGCCATTTTATAAGCCTGATCAGAACAAATTCTCAACGCTTTCAATACGGTAAGGTCTTCTCTTTCGTGAACTATGTGCGTATCAGTTGCTTGACCTACACCAGTAATTAGAATAGGAGTGTCGCAATATTGTTTTGCAATTTCTGCTTTACATAACACTAAAGCAGCTGCTCCATCTGAAATAGGGCAAATATGAAAAAGTCTTAACGGATCAGCGATTATTGGGTTTGTCTTATCGTCCTTAAGGTAATCATAAATGTTATTCCAATTTCCCTTTCCTTTTCGAATACTACTCTCCATGAACTCGTCTATAGTTTTTTGAAAATGTGCTATCGGGTTTAAAGCGCCATTTCTATGGTTCTTAATTGCGATATCTGAAAGCCATTCCAATTTAGCGTTATACTTCTCGAGGTATGTTCGCGTCAATAATCCTGCTAAAGAGGGAAGCGAAACTCCGTGCCGTCTTTCTGAATCGTGATGGGTAATAGTAGCGACGTTAGAAGTGACAGCTCCTGGAGTAGTAATGTGCGTCATCTTCTCACCACCAACGACTAAAACTAAATCACTCATTCCTGATGCAATTGCTTGAAACCCCGCTTTTATAGCAGAACCTCCACTGGCAGGACCGTTTTTAATATGGTCAGCAGCAGCAGGCAATAAACTTATGCGATCTACTAAAGCGCTTGCTATTCCAGATATATTATTAAAAGCAGCAGGACTCATGGCTCCAACATAAACGGAATTAAAATCTTGTTCGCTCGTATTTGAGTTATCAAGCGCATCTAACGATGCTTCGCAGAGTAGATCTAATAACCCTTTTTTTTCCAACTTCCCAAATTTGGTATGACCGACGCCTATTATAGCTACTTTTTCCATAATCAAACCCCTATATTATGTATTCTTTTGTTTATTAATTAGATAGTTATCCTTAATTTCAATTAAATCTAAATGAATTTTTATTAAGTGATTTTATTAAGAGTTCAAATTTGACAAAGAATTATAAAATAATTATTTCTTATAATTTTTGTGTCAAATAATTATCAAGATGAAATTCAAGAATTATTCAATAAAGGAGATTTCCAGGATTTAGACAAGATATTAGATAAATTAAAAAACAAATTTAAAGACGACATTGAAAAGTTAATTGAATTAAGACTAATTAAAAGTCGTTATAATGTACTAATCGGAAACTACCAAGAGGCTTTAGATGAAATTGAATTGATTTTGAATAAAGCTAAACATTTGCAGAACGATATAATAATTATCGATATATACTTGGTTAGGTGTGAAACTTTACACTTCTTAGGGAAATATGATATTTTTATTAAAGATATTAACCAAATTGAATCAATTATTAAAGAAATTCCTCAAGTTGGGCAATATTTTATGAAACAGAGTGCTAAACTCAAACAATTAAAGGGACGATACCACACAACTCAAGGAGAATATAATAAAGCATTAGAACATTTATTTCAATCAAAAGAATTGTATAATAAGTTGAATTTAAAATTAGGTTTAGCAAGTACTCTAAACCTAATAGCGGGAATATATTGGAGAAAGGGAGATAAAAAAAAATCGACTGAAATATTAGAATTAGCTGTGGATATTTTTAAGCAATTGGGCAATAAAAAAATGTTAAGCGTAGTATTAAACAACCTTGGAGTTCTAAAAAATATGGCTGGAAATTACGATTTTGCTATTCAAAATTTTAAATTAGCCTTGAATATTTCCATTAAAAATGATGATATTCAAAACCAAGCGAATTCTCTCTTGAACTTAGGCAATACTTATCTTATTATTGGTGAATTAGATCTAGCCCAAAAAAATTTCTTAGAAAGTCTGGATTTGAATGAAAAAATAAAGAATACACATAACATCGCAGGATGTTATTCTAATTTAGGACATTTAGCTAGTGCTAGGGGGAATTTTAAAGAAGCTAGCGAGTTCTTCAAGAAGAGTATCAAATTTTTTAAAACTATCAGTTTAGGTCCAATTTATTTAAATCCATTAGTAGGTCTTATCATCGCATTGATAGATTTTAATTTAAAGTCTGATGTAGAAGGTTATAGGAGGGAATTGGAAAAATTATATCAGCAACATAGAACCTTCAAAATCCAATTTTTAAATGAAATTACCAAGGCTTATTTTCTAAAGAATTATGGGAATAAGGAAGAGAGATTTAAAGCAAAACAGATTTTCATCGATCTCTATGAAGATTCACATGTAGAATTTGATTGGAGAATCTTCAGCGTGTTAAATTATAGTGATATCATTTTAGAGCAACTAACGGATTCTAATCGAAATATAGTTTTAATTGAGATGAGAAAATTAATGCTTCATGTGTCAAAACTAGCAAAATCGTCCGTATCTTTCCGAATTCTTGCACAAACTTATATAATTCTCGCCCAAATTGAAATATTAGAAAATCACCAAAACCAAGCACGAGAATATTTAATAAAAGCAGAATCTATTTCGAAAAATAAGAATTTGAATTTGTTGGAAAAAATTTTATACTACAAAATGAAAATTGATTCTTCAAAACGGAGCTCTGAAACGGATGATTCTTTTCTTAAAGATCTGAAAAAGGAATTAACAGAAATGATATTAATTCGAAGTTAGAGTCTAATAAATGTATAAAACTCTAAGGATGTAATAAAAATTATTAAAAACTACGCTTAATTCGAACTTTATTACGTGATATTATTAAACAATTATTTAATGAGTCATAAGAGTTAAATGTAAATAATTTTTTTATTATCTAAGTGAATGGGACATTTCTTACATACAATGAAAATCTTAATCATCGATGATAATTCAACTTTTTTGATGCTTTTTCAGTTATATGCCGAAAATAATGCTCAATTTGAATTTGTTTATGGAAAGTCGGGAGAAGAAGCATTGAATATCCTAGAAAATGAAAAGGAAGGAAATATTGTCTTACTTGTAAGCGATGTGCGTATGCCCTTAATGTCCGGGATTGAGTTATCTCAGATTGTCAATAATAGATACCCAAAAATCCCCATTATATTAATAACGGGATGGGAATTGAGTTATTTCTCTAAGAATGATTTAATTTCTTCTACTAAATTACTTAGCAAGGATATTGGCATCGATGGAATTATTGAGGAAATCAAATTATTCCTTCATGTGAACTAGTTAATTTGATACTTGAATAGATCCTAATTTTAAAGAAGAAATAATTAGTATATCCTATGTCTGTACCAAGAATAACGGGTTATAATATCGTGAAAGATATTAAAATAAAAAAAAAGAGCAATAGGAATTTTTATTTAGGATGCTCGTTTCTTACGATGGTTGCTGCTCCCATTCCCAGGCCGACGCACATACTAGAGATAGCGAATTCTTTGCCAGACTGCTCTAATTGATGAATATTTGTACCAATTAATCTTGTACCCGTCGCTCCTGTAGGATGCCCTAACGCAATCGCACCACCCCAGGGATTAAACCGAGAGTCTTTCCAATCTAACCCTAGTTCGTAACAACTTGCATAAATTACAGGACTAAAGGCTTCGTTGATTTCTATAAAATTCATATCGTCAAAGGTCATGTTTGCTCTTTTCAAAACTTCAGGCATGGCATCTATCGGTCCTGTTAGTTGTAAAATAGGATCGGTTCCAAGCACAAAATAATTTACGATTGTAGCCCTAATATTTAACCCATATTCTTCGGCTAATTCACGCGTCATCCACAGCTGTACCGCCGCACCATCGCTAGTTGGGCAACTATTGCCTGCGGTTAAAAAGGCTTTGCTTTTTCTTCCAATTATCGTTCTTAGAGTTGCTAATTTTTCCATGGTGGAATTTGGGCGTGGCGCTTCGTCTTTCTCGGTCAATACGGATAAACTTGGATCTTTAGCAACTTCGTTTTTTTCGTCTAACATGTGTTTTCCATTTTCGTCAAGCTTGGGACACCAAATTGGCTCAATTTCTTTTCCTCTTTCATCCCAAGTAGTAAGGGCTTTTTGATGTGAGGCATACGATAGACTATCTAATTCAAGTCTAAATTCTTCCAAAGTTTTTCCAGATTTTTTCATCCAATGGAATCCTAAATCGTGGGCAGAATTAATCTGGCCCGCAAATGAAGTTTTATATTCTTTTAACTTCTCTGCTACTTCGGGGTTAGTTAAAATCTTCTTATTTGGCGCTATCATTACTGTTTTATTTTGTTCCTTATCAAAAATAATAGCGTCAGACATAATTGGATATCGGTTTTGCACCTCAACACCTCCGCAAATAACGCAATCGTGTATCCCTGAGGCAATTGCCTGCCAAGCAGACATAACTGATTGAGCACCGCTAGCACATTGACGATTGATTGTCATTCCGGGTACTTTTATTGGTAGATGAGCCGCTAAAGCAGCAGTTCTTCCAATATCCAGGGCACAATCTCCAATTTGACTATTGCAAGATATAATAGAATCCCCAATTATATTTACATCAAAATCGTTACGATTTAGAATGGTATGATAACAATGTACAACTAAATCATCGCCTCTATGACGGCCTACAGTACCTTTTCTCCGCCCTATTGGCGTTCGCACATAATCAACTAAGACGGGTTCCCGTTTTGGGTCTTTAAAATATTTTTCATACATACTTACTAGGTCTGCCATTAATCTTCACTTTACTTTATAAAATTTTATAGAATCAAATGTATTTTTATTAATTAACTTTATTTTAATACTTAGTAATATTGGATATATACTCAAAATCTTAATCAAAGGGAAACTAACATGCTAAATGGCATTCACTTTCTCCTAACTTATACATGTAATTATGAATGTGATCATTGTTTTTTGTATTGTAGCCCTCATTCGAAAGGAACTTTCACTTTAGAGCAAATTAGAGCTGTTCTTGATGAAGCTGTTAAAATTGGAACAATAGAATGGATTTATTTTGAAGGTGGTGAGCCTTTTTTGTTTTATCCTATAATGCTTGAAGGGATTAAACTCGCTAATAAAAAAGGATTTAAAATTGGAATTGTAACTAATTCTTATTGGGCAACTTGTACTGAGGATGCAGAAGTGTGGCTTAAATCCCTTACTGATTTAGGCGTAAAGGATTTTACTGTAAGTGACGATGAATTTCATTTTGAAAATAAAGATGATAATTTATCCAAAGTAGCAAGAAGCGCAGCAGATAAATTAAACCTTCCTACATCTTCAATTAGTATCAATGAACCTACAGTTGAGATGGGAAATGAAAAAGAGCACGAAAAAGGAAAACAAATAATAGGTGGTGGTGCTATGTTCAGAGGAAGAGCTGTTAAAACTTTGACTGAAAATTTACCTCAAAGATCGTGGAATGAAATGGTCGAATGCCCTTATGAAGATTTAGAGGGTCTTGGAAGAATACATGTTGATCCATTTGGTAACGCCCAAATTTGTCAAGGTTTAAGTATAGGTAATTTTTGGGAAAACCCTCTTTCAGAATTGATAAAAAATTATCATGCAGAATCTCATCCGATATGTAGCCCTTTAATTCGAGGAGGTCCTGCTCAATTAGTAAAAGAATATGAAGTTAAGCATAAAGATACTTATGTAGATGAATGTCATCTGTGCTTTCTCACACGCTTAGCCTTAATAGATAAATTTCCTAAATATCTTACTCCAAGGCAAGTATATGGTTTGGAAGAAAGATAAAATAATAACACAATATTAAATTTCTAAATAAATTGCTGGCCTATAAGGGACAGCTTTTATTAATCGGTTTTTTGGATCGTACTCTGAATTAATGATTATTGTG
>JAUWZT010000040.1 GCA_030615145.1 Promethearchaeota archaeon
TTCTTTTCTTAATTTATTAATAACCTCTTCAGTAGTCAACATCTTTTTTCATATTGAACATAATTTTGGAAATTAGGAATATTCTAATTGTTTTAAAGTCATTATTATCAATAAATAAGATGTTTTTATAGATATTAATTCTTTATATTCTTATTCTATTAAAAAAAAAACCTTGTTATTTTAAGGTTTTTGACACCTTTTTTATCTTCTATTTCGTCGGTTATAGAGACTCATTAAGTTTCTGTTTAATGAATGCGTGCCTTTCTGGTCGCGTTTTGATTTTCTCTAATTCATCTTTATATTTTTCACGGATAATTTGTTGTTTAAAGTATGTGTATACGGCGTTGTAAACTGGAAATTCCTTTTCCAATGCTTCGTGATCTGAATCTACTAAAAATGGAGTGCCAACTGCTACAAGTTCTAAAGCCCACACGAGAGGTTCCTCATTTATTCCTCCCGTATCTGCAGCTCTAACAAGTTTTCTAACTCCTTGCAACGCCTCGTCGCTTTCGAGCTCATATTTTTCCACGATGGCATCAAATGTGCAATGCTTCTCACCGTTGCATACATGGTGATCAAGTTCTACTCCCGTACCAGCAGTATCAAATGGAATTGCTCCAGTGTTCGCTATGAAATCGGATATTTCATCTCTTGGGAGGAAAACGAATTGAGCGCGTTTATCAACGAATCTTTTGATTAACCAGGGGCTAGCTACCCTATCAATATGTACATAATCTCGAGTTACCCATAACATTTTTTTATCACTGTTTATTTAGTTTTACTTCGGTATCGATTAAGTTATTAAATTATTAAATTTATTAAAATTTTTTATACAGGCAATTTAGTTCCGCATTCCTGACAAAAAGTATTATTTCGGTTATTCTTTTTTCCACAACTTGGGCAAAAGATGGAATCTTCTTCTATTCCTGGTTGAGGTGTGATGTTTTGTATTTCGTTAAAAATTTTTATGAAGTTCGGAGCAATAGTCCGTACGAGTTTCATAGGCGTAGTTCCTAATTCAAGAGCCCATCGTTTCATTATACCTTGGGGTTTTAGCCATTGCATGCCATATCCCATGGAAAGTGCTACTTCAACGCTCACATAGGTTGTCTCATCGACAGGATTATAGCCTATCTTCATTGTGTACGTTTCTCCGTACGACATCATAGATAAATTGCGCTGGATAATAAGGGTATATAGTAACGAATTTGGTGATTTTGTTTGACTGTTAATTATCCCGCTATTACTTGCCCAAAAAAATTGTGTTCTGCTGAGAACTTCTTCTAAAGGCATTTTCAGGGAGTAATATCCAAATTTATGTCCCATATAGATTTCACTCTTTTTTTATATGAAAAGTAGTTGATTGAATATGTATTATTATTTAAAATCGTCTTATTTTTGAATTTTATAAATCATTAATTCTAATTACAATTTATCACAATTTATCGCATTTAGAACTTCTTATTAATAAATAATAAGGTATTCATGAAATCTTTTTATAATTTGAAAATAGAGCCTGAAAAATGATTATAATTGGGAATCGGCACATTTTTGATATGGTTTTTTCTTTAAAACAATACAAAACATAAGTAATTATTTAGGTGTTAAAATCGTGAAAAAAAGTTTTTTTTTGAGTTTAGTTTTTTTGATTACAGGTTTTTTAATCTTAGTTCCTGCAGCACTGGCAGCCCCTAATTATGAAAGAAATCCTGATGGTTTCGTTCATGGTTTGCTTTTCGAAGTTGATGGAGAAAATTATTATTTTGCAGGTCCTGGGAGCGAACTAGGAGCACGTGATGTTCCGGGTCATAGTTGGGTGCAGACAGGGCCCTATAGGTTTGTTGGACGGCACTATAATATAGGACCTTATATGCCTAATTTAGGAAGATATGTACCAGCGTGGTGGGCGCCACTTGAAGATGATGGAATTCTCTTGTATAAAGTAGATGGAATAATTGCACCTTGGAGCCCTGAAATAGCAGAATCCATGGCTAAGCGAGGATATGTTCATTATCATGAAATTGTACATGCGGAGGCCCCATATGAAGAGCATGAAACATTAGTCTTATGGCTTAAACATACTGCTGTGAGCTCATTTTACTTTGCTCCACCTCCTATGCCAGGAAATTGGCGTGATGTAACTCCTGGTATAGACTTTAACTTCATGCCAAACTATATGATGCAATATAACTAATCTGTGATCCTAAATTTTTAAATAATTTTTTTTTATTTTATTTCTTTTTATTTCAAATGATAATGTATTTATGACCCCAAACATTTAGTTCAAATGTATTTATGATGAAGACAAAAACAGAAAAAGACGACTATGAGTCGTGCCAATCCACTATAAATCCCAGCGAGTGGAAGGGAAGAACGATAGAAATTGACGATGCTGGGACGGGTGATCTTGTCGGAAATGCGTTCATTGGCTTTCGGGACACGAACACGGGAAAAATTATTTTTCAATCGGTTCCAGTTGGCCTCTATAACGAAGATAACAAGAACGAGGATCAACCGAAGAAACACATTCTAAAAGTAGTTATCAAAGCTCTTAGAATGCTTAACCATAGCGAAGGTGATAGGATACTCCTATGCCGGGGTAATTGTTTTGATCTTGTTAGAGAATATTTTGACGAGAACAAGATATATTACGAGCCGGCAATTGTCGAAGGAGTGCTCCAGGACGCTGTGGAGGGCAGATTTATTCAGCACCTCAGAAAATTAGGAGTGAGATCGCACAATCTTACGATGGACTCAGGCATCCAGAGATACTTTCTCTTGTTTAACTGGGTGTGTCGGGACTTCCCAAATCGGGAAAGCTACGTTAAAACTGGCTTCCCATCGTGGAAAAAGAAGTGGCGAAAGATTGCTATGGATAGATACCATAATTCCAAGAGAAGTAAGATCCAGAGAAGAGAAATAATAGAGCGTAGGGCAAACGAGATTTACCAAAATATGTTTGAGAAGCCCCTTTCACTGGTAAAAGCTACCTCAGAGGGCAGATGATTTAATTCTCAAAACTTTATTGAAGGTAGTATTCTGAGTCGCAGTTCCTATATAATTTCATCCTTCATGAATAATATCATTGTTATAAAACCGCTTATCAGGATAAAAGCAATATTAGAAATAAAAAAAAATCAGAAAGAGAAGAAACTTTAAGTATTACACTCAATTCCTTCTTTTCTTATATTTTAAATTTAAAAATTCCTCCAAATTAACAAGATGACATTAAAACTAATTCATAATTAACCCGTCAATGTTCAATTCATACTCGAAACTAAATTCAGTTCCGGCAGGAAAATATATTCCCCAGTAATCTACCCAAATTCTCCAATGATTAAGACCATCTCCTTGGTAAGGTCGTCTTACCCAGAATTCAAATCTTAAAATGTATTCTTCTCCCGCTATAAAATATCCCGGTTCAAAGATATGATACCAGTAGGAGATTTTTAATGACCCCGATGCTTTATCAGCTTTAACATCATATCTTTGTAAATTAATTTCCTCATCGTTAATAAAGAGTTTATATTTCCATGGATTTTTAGGAGCCCAATCATTTTCTAATTCTTCTTCACTTAAGCCCCAGCCCATTCTAAAATAAAGTTCCTCAGTGGAATCATATTCCCATTCTGCATAACTATAATAATATTCCCCCGAACCCGGAGGATCTTCTATAAATTCTCCAAACAACCACGGAGCTCTCAGATTATTATCCCCTGGTAACTCTTTGATAAAAGGAGGCGTCCCCGCTAAAACTGTAGGAAACATACAAAAGATTAGAACTACTAAGGTAGTCACCATTGCAAATCTTGTTATTTTTTTTTTCCTTTCCATTTAATCCACCCTAATGTTTTGATTAGAATGATCTAAAAAGATCAATGTATAATTTGTTTTCGGTAGTATTTAAATCTTCCTTTGAAATTTACCGGGAATTTCGAGTTATTATATGATCTGTCATAATCTTTAATTTAAATTTTTTTTATTTTTCTAGTTTTCTTGTTTCTTTAAAGAGAATTATTCCTACTGATAGAATTAAGGCAAAAGTGATTAATGGGCTTAGCAAGCCGGGAATAATATTGCCACCTCGCAAAACGAAGGTAGGGACTTGATTGGATTCATAAGCAATCTACAAATATTCTCCATTTATTAAAACCATCTCCTTAATACGAAGTTTTCACACAAAATTCAAATTTTAACAGATTATCAATAGGTAGAAGATTTATATTGTATACTGTCAAATGTATAATTAATATTAACATAAACGATTAAAATAGAGGGAAAAAGAGATGGAATACACACAATCGCCTGCATTAACGAAAGATGAGATTGTCTCGTTTCTCGAAAAGGCGAAAATTGCTCGAATTTGTAGTATAAATAAGGATGGAACGATTCATTCGGTTCCGGTATGGTATTATTATGAGAACGGCAATATTGTCATAGGAACTCCTAAGAAAAGCCGTAGAGCGGGTAATATCAGACGCAACAATAACGTAACTGTTTTGATTGATCAAGTAGGTCCACCAACTATGGGAGTTATTTTTTACGGGAAAGCGAACATTGATGAGGAAAATATGGATCAAATAGCTCATAAAATATTCAGTAGGTATATGTCTGATAAAGAAGCGAAGGGATATTGGAAGGGATTAAAAGAACTGACGGAGTGGGTAAAAGTTACTGTAGAGCCAGTTCACATAGCCTCGTTTGATTATAGTAAGGATAGCAAATATTTAGACGCGACAAAGAAGTATACTTCTTTATAATTATTTTTTTTCAAACTAAAGTCTTGTTAATTTAGATATGATTATTTAACCAATCGCTAAGGTCATTTAGAACGTGCTAGCATTTCTATAAATGCTTCAAGTCTAGTTATTATTAGTCAATGTGAATAATTTCTTTCATCTACGCAGTCCACATTAAAATTTTTTTGAGAAAGTCTTATTTATGATCTAATACATTTCGTAAAAGTTTTTAATATTAGGGAGAAATATAATTAATTATAAAATTCTTAAAAAAGGGTCGAGAATGTTAAAATTGAGTAGATCGTTTATTCCTATATTTTTCTTTCTTTTTGGTTTGGTAATTTCTTCTAATCCTATTGGCGGTTTTTCTTGTGATGATAACATCATGTTTAATGACGCTCTGCAAAGAAAAGCTTCTAAAGCACAAATTATACCGAGATTATCTCAAGTACATGTAAAAAACGAGACTATTAATACTGACGAGACTTGGAGTGGAAATATTCTTGTAACTCGAAGTATTATTGTATCTAAAGGAGCAACCCTTACGATTTTGCCCGGAACAGTAGTTAAATTTAAGCATTATAGGGGGTATAAAGACCCAGAAGCAAGGCTAAGCATTTTTGTAGCTGGGACTATAAAAGCGCTAGGAGCTCCTCTTCAGCAGATATGGTTTACTTCTGACGCTGAGCCGCCGATTAATGGGGATTGGGATGGAATTTATATGAACGACACTACAGATTCGATATTTAATTATACTATTGTAGAATATGGACTCGTGGGAATCGTCCAGTATTACTCTGAATCAATAGTTGCGAATTCAATAATTAGGTGGACCAATACAGAAGGGCTTTACGCGGAATATTCCAAGGTGGAGTATGTAAATAATACGCTATATGGAAATGGCTATCATGAGATAGCTTTGGAGCAGTTTAATAATGCTACTGTTAAGAACAACATATTCACAAATGGAACGGCTGCCTTTCACTCAGAAAATTCTGAAGTCTATCTTAAGGGAAATTATTTTACTAATTATAGTGGCGATATCGTGTCGATTGCCGCTCACTCAAATGCAACTATCGAGGAGAACATTTTTGATCCATCATTGCCTACTCCCCAAGTTATAGTAACTCCAAACTCAAACGCAACTCTGATTAATAACGATAATGGGACTATGACGTTACCGATTCCGGTATTTGATTATCAAAATGTGAGGAACTATACATTGGGTTATATTCCAGGGGATTTAAATGATCTATATCCTTATGTATATGATCCAGCAGACGAAACAAGAAGGGTTGTAAGAAGAATCGGAATAGGATTAAGCTTTGGGTGGGCGTTAGAATATGCGATGGGCTATATTTGGCGGTTTGATTTTTGGAATATTTCGTTAGGGAGCGGGTTAAATTTTATAAGAGTGGATCCAATTACAGGAGATTATATTGAAATCCGAAACGATGTTATTGAAAATGCGCGAGGGTTAGCTTGGGATGGTGAGTATTTTTTTGCGTATGATCATAGCCAGCTCAAGATTTTCAAGTTTGAACTTTCTGGGAATACGGTAGTAATAATTGATTCATTTGATCTACCAAAAAAGGAGGAAGGGGGTACACAAGGGTTAACTTCTGATGGGAATTTTCTATATCTTCCTAGCAGGGGAGGAGATTTAGTGAGGAAGATAAATAAAACTGGAGCAATTATAGAAGAGATTCAAGTTCCCGGAGAGGGCATTAGCGGAGGTTTAGTGTGGACGGGTTCCCATTTCTGGGGACTGAGTGGAGGAAATTTAACTAAATACTCTCAGGATTGGCAGGTTGTAGGGCAGATTTATCCTGTAGCGGATGGTACATGGGCAGTTGCATGGGATGGAGACTATATCTGGGCACTTCAGAGAACATGTGAGAGTTGGGTTGACGCGAAAATGTTCCAGATCGAGCCTTTAATCTCAACGACTACTAGTTATCTACTAACAAAAGAAGGCGCTCCCTACACAATAGTTGTGAAATCAAATTCTTCTGATTATAGTCTTCGGTTTAATGAATCTCGGAATGAAATTAGCTTTGAAATTTATGGTAGAATTGGAACCACGGGATTCTGTGATGTTTTAATCCCCAAAGCTGCTTTACTTAGCCCTTACAACGTACCATAGATGGAATGGTCATCCCCTTTAATCTAATTGAACTTGGAACAGCATTTTTACTTCATTTTGAATACGAGCATAGTTATCATGAAATTAAAATTTCCATGGAAGCTCTATCAGTACAACCGATTATCTCATGGATTCATATTCTTCCTCTAACCACAATATTCGTGGTGTTATTAAGCATTTTAACATATCGAAAGATTAAGAAAGGATGAGTATAAAATATTTTCGTGAAAAAATGATTTAATATGTTTTTATATAAATTTGTGAGGGATTTACAAAAAAAAATTGAACAGATCCCTGGACCAAGTGCGATTTTTTATATTATCTTTATAAAAAGGCTTCTGAGTAAACCAGAATTAAAGATTGCCAAGGACATTGTTTATAAAATAAAACAGGGAACATTAATAGATTTAGGTTCAGGGACAGGCTACCTATCAATAGAGATAGCAAAAAGAATGCCAAAACTCCAAATTTATGGGATTGATTTAAGCAGAAAAATGGTACAGATTGCAACTCATAACGCAAAAGGCATTAGGAATATACTATTTAAAAATAATAATGCTGCGGAATTACCATTTAAAGATGAATCAATTGATTTCATAGTAAGCACAGGTTCATTTCACCATTGGAAGTACCCTGTTAAAGTTTTTAACGAAAGTTATCGAGTTTTAAAACATAATGGAGAAGCGTGGATTTATGATGGATGTTATAATCTTCCGGAAAAAGAAACAGTTAGATTGATGCAAAAATACAGTTTTTTTCAATACTTAATTTTCAGTCAAATACAAAGACTTCATGGATTTGATTGGGAAGAATATCATACCAAAATTACAAGTCTACTTCAAACTACGAAATTTAAGGATAAATTTCGAATGGAATTATCAGATGGCTGGATGAAAATCTCTCTCAAGAAGTAAAGAATTTACTTCTATAAGTATAAAAAAAATACATGAGATTAGAAAAAAGTGATTTTTTAGATGGTTAAACAGAAAAAAATTCCTCCATTATGGCTTTTACTAATTATAATTATAATTTTTTTCTCAATAATCGCAATAGGAATAATTTTTCTTTTCAAATTCCCCTTTTTTCTTCCTATTCCTTATTTTTGGAGATTATTAGTTGGGTTAATATTTTTAGGTTGTGGATTTTACTTTTTAATTAGTGCGCTAAGAGTTTTGACAATTAAAAGAGCATTTGGAAGTGAATTATTTAAATCAAAATCAGAAAGTAAACTTATCATAACAGGAATTTATCATTATACAAGAAATCCGTTGTATTTAGGAGCGATATTTGCTTTTTTTGGATGGACTTTCATCTTTTCATTAACTATGTTGCTCATAATAAGTTTGTTATTCACCATTTTATTTATATTTATAGCTAAATGGGAAGAGAAAGAGTTATTGGAAAGATTTGGTGAAGACTATAAAAATTATAAAAAATCGGTTCCATTTATCTTCCCATCTTTTAAAATATTTTTTCAAAAAAATGGAAATAACATGGAATTAATTTAGAATAAATGCTTTAATTAATATTTTATCACTTTCGCAAAAGAAAACACATCCCTTTAGGGTTGTGATGAATTTTGCCTTAATCAGTAAAAATTATACCCCTCTTTCTTTAAATATGAAATAATCCATGCTATAATTAATGCAACTCGTTCAACAAGTTCAATTCAAACGATCAAATCTTTTGGATGAGATAACTTTTCTTTCAAAAAACCTGTTTAATGTGGCGACATATACCGTGCGGCAGCGATTTTTCAAGGACCGTCATTGGATTCGATATAACGAGTTGTGGAAATTGCTAAAAACTCACGAATCGTATAGAAAACTTCAAGAATCCTGTGGGTCTCATCCGCCACAGCAAGTCCTTAAACAAGTAGATAGAAATTTCAAGGGTTTCTTTAAAGCAATCAAGGTTTGGAAAAGCGAACGGTCTAAATTTAAGGGAATGCCAAAACTTCCTCGTTACAAGCGTAAGAACGGCCATAATTTAGTCTATTTCACTTCCTTACAATGTAGGCTAAAGGATGGACACGTACTACTCACGCAAAAGATGGAGAACTTAGGTTTTCCTAAAATAAAAACCGCGTTAAAAAGCGTGAAAGGTGTTCGCATCGTTCCTTTCGGAGATCGATACAATATTGAATTAATCTACGATTACGAGCCAAAAGACTTGCACTTGAACAAGAATAACGTATTAGGAATCGATCTAGGGCTTAACAATATCGTAACTGCGTCAGATAACATTGGAAACAAACCAATGATTATCAAGGGCGGTGTTGTAAAGTCAATCAATCAATTCTACAACAAGCAACTGTCAAAATACAAGTCCATGGCGAAAAAGTGCAACGATACGGATGTCACGGGACGCATCTTGAAGTTTCATCGAAAGCGAAACAATAAAATGAGAGATTTCTTTCACAAGACTTCCCGAAAAGTAGTCAATCACTGCATCTCTAACGATATCGGGACGATCGTTATCGGATATAACGAGGGTTGGAAGCAAAAAATCAAGATAGGGAAACGAAACAACCAGAACTTTGTTTCCGCGCCTTTCCTAAAACTTGTCCAGCAAATTGAATATAAATCTGAGATGGTCGGAATTCAAGTAATTAGAACCGGGGAAGAGTACACTTCGCAAACGTGCTCTTCGTGTGGAGTCGTAAGCAAGTCAAATCGCAAGTATCGTGGACTATACGTTTGTAAAGATTGTGGAGTTGTTCTAAACGCTGATGTGAACGCTTCAAGAAACATTCTACAAAAAGGAGTCCCTAACTCCAAGTGGATAGGGGATAGAGGATGCTTGAACCATCCAGTAGTGTTGAAAGTCTAACCTACGAATCCATAACCTTTAGGCTATGGTTGTTCAACTAATAAACCCAGAAATATTAAGTCTCGAAATTTTATTGAACCTTTTTATATATGTTTTAATTAGTTTACATATTAGAAAAGGGTGAATAAAATGCCTAGTTTTTCGTATAATGATATTGAAATAAACTATATAATGGAAGGAAGCGGAGAACCTATAGTTTTTGTAAGTGGCACCTTCACGAAATTACAAACGTGGAATTATCAGATTGATTTTTTCAGGGAAAAAATGACTGTAGTTGCGTTCGACAACAGAGGTACCGGTAAAAGCTCACATCCCGATTTTCCATATACAATGGAAATGCTTGTAGAGGACCTAAGGAACCTAAAAAAAAGAATTTAAAGTGTAAAAATGAAAAAAGGTTTATTTTTGTATTATTTCCATGTTCAAATCTTTAGTTATATCAAGCTTATTTGCCCATTTCCAAACAAGCTTTCTTCGCTTTTCCCTAGTAAGTTCAAATAGTAGAACCGCAGGTACGGCCCATAAACTCAGAAGAATGGGAAGTAAAAGTAGAAACATTGGTATAGAAAAATGAAATTGTTCTGGAGTTAGCTGATTAAGTAATTCTACTACAAAAGAATAAAAAGTGATTATAACGCTAATTCCCGCATAACCTTTCATAAATCCCATATACCACCCTCCAACACTTTTCATTTCAATTGGTTTTGTTGTATTCCTCACTTTCTCCTTATTGGTATATACTATTCCGGCATCTAGCAAAAACCAGGCAGGAGAAAATAGTATCATGGAAAGTCCAAAAGTAAAAATTAAAATCATGAAAAGGCTTATAAGAACCCAAGCTATACCAGGATCAGCAGTAATTCTTAAAAAGTCTATTACTGTTGGGTTAAACACTAGTAGTAATGCAAAATTTAGAGCCATTAATGCTGGAAAAAAGGCTTTGAAAGTACCTTTAAATTTCTCTGGTTCTGGTCTTTCTTAAATTCCATAAATCATTTTTCTTCCAATTATTTTCTTATGAACGATCAGAAATAAAGGTGTTAAAAGAAAACCAGATAGAACTCCTATAAGTGCCCCTATGATATAACTCCAGAAAAGGATTGCCATTTGAAGTCCCATGTGACCCACCGGAATTAAGGCTGTAAATGGATCGCCACTAACGGCGGCGGATATTATTACATTCATAAAAATAACGATAATAATTATAAAAATTAGAACTCTATATTTCTTTTTTTTGTTGACTGGCATTTTCTTTCTCCAAAATTTGATGAAACTGATATGTAATTGTTTTTTTAACTTTATAAAAGTTAACTTTTATGTAGAAATCTCGGAACCTGAAAATGCATTTAGAAATTTTTTTACATGGAAATGAATTCAGTCTTTTTATTTTATCTAAGAAAAAAAAAAGAATTAGTTATTTCTTATCAAACATTTGGTGGATTTATGGGACTATTAGGCGGATATTATTTATTATATCTTAGCATCAACAAGAAATCATTATCAAATTGAGGTAAAGAAATTTTTTCAACCAGTTCAAATCCAAAATGTTCGTACATAACCAGGTTTCTTTCGTGCGTTTCTAAATAACAGGGTAAATTGTTCTCATCAAGTTTAGCAAGCATAGGTTTTAATAATCTGCTAGCATAACCATTTCCTTGATGTTTAGGGTCTATCGCAAGATTATACAGATACATGTGAGGAAAATTAGCATGTTGCTTATGTTTTTTATTAGCTAAGTTGCTATATAGCATAAGTTTTTTTCGACCTTCTTTTCTTGCTCCAATAACTACAGAAAGAGCTCCATGTCGTATATAATGCCAATTTGATAGATTTGTTTTATCATGAGGCAGCCAAGCAGCAACTCCTTCGATATTTTTAGTTGGAGCGTAAACCTTCCCAAATTTTAAAGAGATACGAAAAGTTAAATTCATTAATTTTAGTAAAAATTTCATTTGTTTAGAGGAATCTGTAGAAAAATAAGAAAAATCATCAGCTTCAAAATATGCTCTAGCAGCAACTTCTACTGATAAATGAATATTTGTTTTATCTAATCTAAATAGATTCTCTAGGTCGTTAAACACATATAGAATAATTTTTTATAATTTTTAATTTCTTCTAAAATTAGTTTTGACATCCTCTTTGGTATTTTTTACTAAGAGAAAATAGAAAATTAAAGTTATTAAAGATAAATTTGATCAATTTAAAGATAGGATTTTATTTTCTCTTGAAGATTGATAAGCAAGCTCTATAATCTCATGAGCTTTATAGCCAATTTCTAAGCCTGGGTATGGTTTTTCTTCTTTAATAATCGATTCCAAGAAGTGTAGATTTTCGAAAAAATAACGTCCTGTACTTGAAGTAATTTGGGGTAAATCTTTTTCTCTAAGGTACTCGTTAATAATCTCATTATATTTTAGCCTTGTTTTTTTCCTTCCAATCAAATATTCGAACTTTTTAAAGGAAAACCCGGTATAGCCATCTAAAACAACGTATCCGTTTTCAAAGAAAATTTCAATCCGTCTCTCATCCATTTTTACTTTATTCCAGATACTTGTCAAATTGCCTACGAATCCGTCTTCATATTCAAATTTTATTATAGCTACATCTTCAAGTCTTTTTTGGGTTAATGGAGAAACATATCGAATCTTAGCAAATAATTTCGACAGTTTGGAATTGTTGCCAAAGAAATATTCGAGCATGTCGACATCGTGAATGCTATGTTCAAACAAACACCCTGCATGAGCTAAGGACGGATCTTTTCTCCATTCAGACGGATGAATGCGGGATCCTATTGGCCATTCTTGGGCGTCTCTAAATATAAATGATAATCTCATACCAAAAGTTTCTTCATTTTCTAATAAAATTTGCTTTAATTTCCAAAGAATGGGGCAGTGTCGTAGTACTAGACCCACTTGAGTTAGAACGCCCTGCTTTTTTTCTACTGAAATCATTTCTTTGATATCCTCTAAAGAAAATGCAAGGGGTTTTTCGCAAAAAATATATTTGCCCTCTTCAGCAATTTGTATATAATATTCTTTATGAAATTTCGTGGGTGTTGTTATATACATTACATTAATATTCTTATCTTTGATGATCTCCTCTGGATTAGTTGTAAAATATTCTACATTATATGGGTTATTTCTTTTCAAATTGTTTAATATATTTTCATCAATATCTGCTACTCCTTGTATTTTTATATTAACTCCGTGCTTAGAAAGTAGATTATCTTCTTGTATTTTTTTCAAGGAAAGTAAATGCACTAATCCAATAGAGCCAGTTCCAATCATTCCTATATTTAAATTCAACTAAAACACTCTGTATTTTTAATTCTATTAAATGAATAAAATATTTCATTTTTTAAATCCTTCAGCACCTAAGAGTTGATTAAAATTTGATAAAAATGTAAAGTTTTATCGTGTTGAAAAAATCGATACAGGAAGAGGGTGTATTAAACTACTTGATGATCTTTGTTATTTAGAAAAATCATCCATGAGAAGGTACGCATACAAAGGAGTTAAAGTATCCATTAAATTATAAACACCAATTGGGTCAATTTTTTTCCCAATACCATTCTTGCCCTTTCCTTTAAAAGACTTGTAATACTCTTCATATTTTCCTTTTTCGGAATGAATTCGCTGAAAGTTCACTTTGCGGTTTAAATAGCTCTCTAATTTTGCAAGGCTTTTAAAAGGTCCCATCATGTCAACAATTTCCTTCGGAAATTTGTAATCCAGCTTGAAATTGTTAATTATTGTTTCTAAAATCTTAATATCAAAATTTTTATTAAAGACGATAATCATATCAGCGTCATCAATATATTTTTGGGCTAACCTTATTAGATGAAAAGCTGTTTCTTTTCTTCTTAGCATGTTAAACGACTGATAAACAAGAAGCTCGGCATCGACAGGAGCACGATCGCGTAAATCAAGAATAGTTACGCCTAAAATGTTAACAAATCCTTCAAAAGCTTTTGGAATCCATGTAGTTGTTTCAATATCAAGTGATACTAACTTTTTATTAAAATAAGGTTTATCCTCCAAGGAGTTACAATTGATTAGGTAATCAAGAATGGCTTTGCCCGTGCTATGAATATCGTCTAAGAGAGTCTCATCCCAGATATTATTTTCAGTGTAATCATGAAATGTAGATGTAGCTGACTTTTCCAAGCTTAGAATATCCTTTTTTTCACGCACTCGTATTAATCTTTCTATAAAATTATCTGGAAAATCCATTTTTCTTTCATCTTTAGATAATTAAGATGGGATTATAATAAATAATATAGATTGAAGTATTATTAATTTTAATCTTAATGCCTTCATTTTTGACCTAATAAGACGCGAAAGAAAGCAATCTGAAAAATTCACTTAGAATTTAAATATGATTTATTTTATGATTAAGTTAAATTAAATTTAAAGAAGAGGAATTGAAGAAAAATGGAACACAAAAAATGGGTAATTCTCTGCTTTATTGGCGGAGTTTTAATGCTTGTAAGTTCTGTGGTGGGCAGCGTGGGCTTTATAGGTATAGTCTTGAGCTGGGCTGCAGGAGTTTTCGGACTTGAAATGACGAATACTTTCTCAATTTTAATGACAATATTAGCATATATTGCGGCAGGCGGAGGAATTTCAGTTATTGTTGGAGCTTTGATTGCTGGTTATGGTCCCGATAGAATTGGAAGAATTGTAATAGGTATAGGAATTGGAACGGGTTTAATTGGTCTGATTATAATCCTAATAACGAATCTTATAGCCGGGATGTCGATAAGTGATTTACCAAACATATTTTCGAGCGCCTTCAATGGAACTTATGGACTTGCTGGCGTTATTATTTCAATATTTTCAAGAATGCGATTAAAAGATTAAAGAAGCGAATCTTATTATTTGTTAATTTCAACTTGAAATCTAAATTTTTTTTTTGGTAATTTTAATTTCTTTTTTCAATAACTTAACAAGATTAGAAATATAGCTAATTTTTAACAAAAGCGTTTAAAAGAGATGTGGAATGGAACGCACCAAAAATTAAATGACTTAAAACTAACTTATTTGCTTTATTTTTTTTTGATTATTGGTTTTTCTTATCAAAAACAGATAAATATTAATTAAAAAAAAAAAAATTAAGAAGTTGATTGATTCTTTATGGGTCGTTTGAATAAGATTACTGCTATGAAATTTATAATGCTGCTTACCCCCCAAAGAATGAAGACTATATAATCAAAGTCAGTAAATACAATTCCAGGGCCCGCAGTAGGAAGTAAGATAAGTACCGAAATAGGGATAATTGCTTGAAAAAGAAAACATGTTCGAGCAGTCTTTCTTCCCAATCTGAGACTGTGGGCAATTAATTCCTTTCTAATGTATTTAATTGTGATGAGCATTATTATAAAATAAACAGGAGTCAGCACAAATATCATTAAGCTTAATACAAAGGAGAACATAGGTGTTAGAATTAAGCTTATGATTATTGGAATAAAACTTATTAAACAGAGATACAACATCAATTTTTTTTGCGTTATAATTCCATCCCTCTAAAATGTAGTATTAATTATAAGATAGATTAGATTTTATATATAAATCTAACTACATTGTAACAATTTTGTTCAATAATAAATGAAAGAATATAGATGAAAATATTGATGGGTTTTAGTAAAGCTAAAGGAATTTTAGGAGATGAATTTAGTAGGGATGCGGATTTTTTGAGTTCTGTTGTATCTAAACTAAAATTAGTGAAGAACTCAAAAGTTTTAGATGTTGGTACGGGTAGAGGTCATATGGCAATCGTTCTTGCCCTTCACGGTTATCAAGTTATTACCGGTGAACCTGAGGGCGCTAATTGGGCAGATTGGAAAACACCTGCTAAGAAAGTAAGCGTTGAGGATATGATTACATTTACACCTTTTAACGCAGAAAAAATGCCTTTTGAAGACGCTTCTTTTAACGCTATTTTCCTCTATGCTACATTCCATCATATAGGTAATAAAAAGCTCGCACTAAGCGAATTTCTACGAGTTATGAAGCCTAAAGGTACATTGATAATTATTGAATTGACAGATGACGGGGTTGAAGTAGTGAGAAAGCGATGGAGAGGTCACCCAGATGCCGTTGATCCAAGGGCTTACACAAAAGATTTAGCGTTTGAAGTAAAAGTTATAGAAAGTAAGTATTTGAACGCTTTTATTTATAGCAAGATTATAGATAAGTAATCTGGGATGTATAGGAAAACTTAACATTTATTAATAAAAATAATTTATTTAAAGGAAATCTGATAAATAAAAATTAAAATTTGAATTTCTTTTTTTGGAGGTTCTATGCGTGAAAAATGAAAATCGAAGGCAAAATATTTGCAATGTAGAAGCTATAAATTGCCAGAAATGTTCTGTGAATGGAGAATTAATGTGTAAGTTTGACATAAAAGACACAATCTATTTTATAATCCCTGTTTTGAGCGTATGGATTGTTTGGGTAGCAGGAGTTTTACATGGGTTTATTTCTGGAGCGTTAAATACTCTTCAATTGATCTTCATATTCTCGAGTTATATTGTGTATTTAGCGTTCTTCTTCCAAGTCTGGGAAAATAAAATTCTCTGTAGTCATTGTCCTTATTACGCATTTGAAGATGAGAAAAAAGTCAAATGCTATGCAAATTATGGCATTTATAAAGCTTGGAAGTATGATCCCGCTCCTATGAGTCGCTCAGAAAAAATTCAATTCATAATTGGCATCTCAATTTTCGCTGGCTATCCTTTAATTATTTTACTCTTAACAAAAATGTATATTTATTTTGGAGTCGCGCTAATTTTTTCAATAATTTGGATTGTTTCTATGCATTTTCTCAGTTGTTCTAAATGTCCTAACTTTAGCTGCCCATTGAACGCCGTTCCAAAAAACTTAGTTGATGATTATTTAAGGCATAATACCGTAATGCGAAAAGCGTGGGAAGAACAAGGATATATTATCGATTAATCAATATGCTTCTTTTTTTATATTTCGATAGAGGTAGATCGAGAGAAGTAGATTAAAGGTATAAAGATCGAGAATATAAATCTATATATCTCAAATACTTTTTCGTTATGATATGAAAAAATTTATTAACAAATTGTTCCATAATTAATGTACATTTAATTCAAAAAATTGTGGTAAAAATTGAATGTAAAAAACATTAAAGGGAAAACTGAATTCAATTCAGGTAAATTCTTAGGGTATGTTTTGTGGAAACAATCAGATGGATTTCATTTGAGATGGACCACGAAAGGAAGTAAAACTCATAACTTCCAAGGAAAAATTATTTGTGAAGCTGGAATTATGATTTCAAAAAGGGTTAGACCTGAAACGAAGATAGACAGAATAGAAAAAAACACAATTGGATGGGACACTATATTACAAGGTCAAGAGGATGGATTCGATTTCCGTACTCCAGGAAATTTCACTGTTGATTTAAAGATAAAAAATAAGAATATTAAACCAAAAAATATTTTTTTAGGTCCAAATTTAACACAACCAGAGAGTAATCCCTTTACAATCATTCAAAAATTTGCTAAAATGAAAGTTGAGCCTAGCAAAAAAAGGGAACCAAAAGATTTTCAAATAATAAGCGAAAAGCCCGCATATGAGTCTATTCCAAAGCCAGAACTTGAACCAGAACCAGTGTATGAACCTACGCCAGAACCAGAACCTGAACCAGTATATGAACCTACGCCAGAACCTGAGCCAGAACCAGTATATGAACCTACTCCAGAACCCGAACCTGAATCTGAACCAGTATATGAACCTATGCCAGAACCAGTGTATGAACCTACACCAGAGCCTGAACCAGAAACAAGAATAACTGCATGGTTAAACCAGCTTCAAACATATAGAAAATATGAACCAGCACCAGAACCTGAACCAGAACCAGTATATGAACCAACTCCAGAACCGGAACCTGAACCAGAACCAGTATATGAACCAATCCCAGAACCGGAACCTGAACCAGAACCACTATATGAACCTACTCCAGAACC
>JAUWZT010000072.1 GCA_030615145.1 Promethearchaeota archaeon
TGTTTGTATATATAAGAGCTGTAATTGCCGTAAGCCACGCGATACCAAGGCTAGAACCTATAATAGCGCACCTTTCAGCAACTAGCCCAGAAAAAAGGTTCTTATATCCTTGACCTTTGTCTCCAAGAACATTTTCTTTGGGAATTTTAACGGAATTAAAAATTGTTTGTCCAATTTCTACCCGGGGAACGGATTGAATGCCGAGCCTATTAGTTTCTAAACCTTCAAAACCTCGCTCAACAATGACTTGGTACATTGTGCCTCGAGGATCTGATGTGTCTGATACGCCGTAAACTATGAAATAGTCCGCGTTAGGTCCATTTGTAGTGTATAGTTTTTCCCCGTCCATAATTAGATGATCTCCCTTGTCCTGAATTTTAGTTTTCATATTAACCGCATCAGACCCTTGGTACTTTTCCGTTATACATATACATCCTATCTTTTTACCCGTTACGATTTGATGTAAAACTTCAGTGATACGATCGCTTTTACCAAATTGGAATAAAGGATTTGCAAATATTACGCCAGTTACTACTCTAGCCAAGTCTAGTTCAGGATCGACAATCGATGTAGCCATAGCTAGTAGCATCTCGTATCGCATATTGCACCTTTTACAATCACCAAAATTATTTAATCTTTGAATGTAATTTTTTTTTCCAAGAATATGAAAAAGTTCGTATACTTCGGTATTGAGATCTATATTCGGTTCAATATTTTTGAGCAGAAAAAGTTCTAATTCTTCCAAAAAATCTCTCTCTTCTTCGGTAATGAGGGGCATGATAAAATTATTAAAAATTTTGTAGATATTTTTAGTCGTTAATTTTTCCTTTACTTCCTCGTCTAAAATATCTACTCCAGTTATTTTTTTCATTCTAAGCTCTATTCCTTTTTAATTTCATTTATTTAATTTTTTATTAATTAATTATCTAAAAAAAATATAATTTTTAAACACATCAAACAAGATCTAAAAACTCAAAATTTTCTTTCTAACACAAATTTTAATAGGTTTTCATAAAATTCTAACTCTGAATTGTGAATTACTGGCTTTAATTTTTCAAGGGCAATTTGAGCTTCTTTATAATAAGTGTCTGCTAGTTTTTTACTACGATTAATGACTTCTGCTTTAAGAAACAATTCTCTTACTTCTTGAACTTCATCTTGTGTTATATTAATATTTTCGATTAATTCATTGAGTCTGATTTTATCATTACCTTTTAATATATTATTGGCTTCTACCAATAAACATGTCTTTTTAGCTTCTCTAATATCTCCGTCTGTTGGTTTTCCCGTTGTTGTTTCATCACCAAAAGTTCCTAAAATGTCGTCAATTATCTGGAATATAATTCCTAAGTTTTTTCCATAAATTGATAAATATGACTTATATTTTTCTTCCACTTTTGCGTAATTAGCACCAATTAATATCGATTTTTCTAGTAACGCTCCAGTTTTAAGAGAAACCATATGAATATAATCTTCCATTTTTAGATTTTTCTTGTTTATCATATCAATTTCAATCAAAACTCCATTTGCTATTTCTATAAAAGCACGTTCGTAATATTGAATTGCTCTGAGGTTTAAGTTATTATCAAAATTGTTAAAAAAAAAAGCTTCAAGACCTAGAAAAAATGCGGAATCTCCCCCAATAATGCCTATCGAATTACCATAATCTTCAGCTGCTATTTTTTTAAGGCTATTTTCTATGTGAAATTGCCTAAATCTATAATGAAACGCGGGTTTTCCTCGTCTAAAATTATCCTTATCAATAATATCATCGTGGACTAAAGAAGCATTATGTAGGAATTCGACACCAACGCTTGGAAAGATAATATCGTCATTTTGTTTTTCACTAAAAGCGTTATAAGTAGCAATACAAAGCAAAGGGCGGATTCTCTTTCCTCCCGTTAAGAAATAGTCTCGTAATTCTGAATAATAGACTTTTAAGAACGAATTTTTTTCTTCTTTTAAATTTCTATTATATATCAATGCTATTGCATCGTTTATCTTAGGCTTGTAAAAGTTTATATAATCACTAAATTTCATATAGACTCACTTAATCCATTAATTTTTTCATGGCTATTTCTGAACTACGATGGTTTTCCCACAATGATAAGAATTTCTTCAAATTTTCATCACTTTGAAAAATGGTGTCTCTTAAAATCCTTTTTACTTTTAAAACTCTGAGAAATTTTTTTTCTAAATTTTGTTCATAGACAGAACCTAATTTATCTAACTTGTCTTTTTTTTCGCAAGTTTTAATAGCTTCAATAGCAAATTGACCTGACATCATAGCATATGGTATCCCTTTTCCAGAAATTGGGTCTACAATTCCACCAGCATCTCCTATAGCAAAAACATTATCTTCATATAATTTAGATCTTAATCCAACTGGGATTAAATGGGGCTTAAAGGTTTCCATCGTTGAATTGTTTAATGCTAGTTTTACAAGTGGGAGCGCTAGAAATTTTTTAAATTCTTCCCTTGAATTTTTTACTAAGTTAATTTGATTACCCCATCCTACTGTAATCCTCTCAGTTTTTGGAAATAACCAAGTATAACCAACAGGAACAAGGCTTTCGATACCAAAAAATAAATGAACTGTATCATGTCCAAGAGTTTTATCTATATTAGACTTAGTAGTTTTCATCTCTTTAGTAATCGTTAAAATTAAGTCTTCACTTTTGAAAAAAGGCCAATTTAACAATTTTAAAGTAGTCGAAGTAACGCCATCAGCGGCAATTATGTATTTTGCAGTATATTTATCTTTATCAGTACTGATTTCGTAAAAATCATCAACTTTTTCAATGTTAATCATAAGCTCTTTCTCTTTTAATAAGGCTCCACTATCGACAGCCATGTCAGTTAAAAACTTATCAAAAGTACTACGCCAAACAACAGCGCCTTTACCTTTTTTAGAATAAGTTTCTCCGTCAACATGGTGCAATTCTAAAGATTCAATTACCCTACCAATTTTTTCTTCTGGGTAGTTAATTTTTTCAATTAGTTCCCACGCAGCAGCTCCTCCACACGCTTTATATCTTCCTTTCTCACCAAGCATTTCTTTTTCAAGGATACAGGTCGAATATCCGTTTTCAGAAGCTTCTTTAGCTGCAGCAGTACCTCCAGGTCCCGCGCCTATAATAATAATATCAAAATTTTTCATAAGTTTTTCGACCTTTTTTTTTTATTAAGAAGTTAGCTAAAAAATTGATGATACTATAAAAAGAGTATCACATAACCAATATTATTAAAAATAGAAATATTTTAAAGTGGATCTAGAGATTTTTAAAAAATAAAACTAAATATTTTTTTATTTAATAATTATTTTCAAGCTCAAGTTTTATCGTTACTATTACATGTGGTTCCAAAGTTAAATCAAGATGATTCCCTTTACTTGAATCAATTTTTGCCTTAATTTCATTTTCAGGCTTTTCCTCCAGAAAGTTTACAATATTCGCACTTTTGATGGAAGTCTTCTTGTGTAACGTTAACCTTGCTTTTTGTAAGGTTGGAGAGATATTATAGACTCTAACGACTAAGAAGTCTCCTTCCTCCGCCTTTTTCAATGCACTAAGCATCACATTCACGTTATCAATTTCAAGGAAACTTAATTCAGTAGGTAAATACGGTATTAAGGGTTGACGAGTTGCTGGTTTAAAATATGAGATGAGTCCAAAAGGGGCTAGAACGACTTTATTTGAAGCTCTTATTGAGGTTCTAACTATTGAAGGTACTATTACTTCAAAAGGGTTGTTAAATTCTTTACCTTTTATGTGAGCGTTTGAATCTAACCAATTTGATTTGTTTCCTTCAATGACGAGAGAAAGCTCGAAGGTATGCTTGCCAAGACATTGAGCTTCGGGAGTATTTAGGTCCGGACCTGCGTTACTTCTTCTCGAGGTAAAATCATGTCTTGAAAGCCATTCAATACACCGCAGTAAGGTAATAGCTAGAGAAATCGTTCCATCCTTATTTATAACTGCTTCATATTCGGGTAAGCCTTTGTTTATAACCGAAAAAGTTCTTGATGTATCGTTAACAGACACAAAATCTTTCTGATGGTTAGTAGGTACAGGTTGTTGAGCCCATCTCTCAGATTTTGGCATCTCAACATCTCGCGAAATGACGTAAAAATGACCATCGGCATCTACCTTTTTAGATTTAATTTTTGAAGGAAAAAGTACTCGTATTCGGTGGTCTTTACTATTGTTTTCTAATTCAATCTTAAAATCAATTCTTTTAATTTCCTTATATACTGTTATAAAGATATCGATTAAGTTTGAAATCAGATATTCGTCTCTACTATACCTATCCTCGGTTAAAGAAGCAGGTAAATTGAGATTTGCTCTTATTTTAATTGTTTTTTGTGTTATCCCGTCTAAAAAAGGTGTTATTTCTAGAACATTCAGATCTTCTGAAGTGAATTTTAGATCAGTTTGATTTTCATATGGCCCAGAAAAGTCATATTCATCCCCCCAATCTCCCACATCTTCAAAATAACAAATATTTTCGTACAAAGTTTTGCTTTCCTTATCTAAAACATCGATTTCCCCCTTAAAACTTATGTCGATTTTGTAGAACTGATTTTCTAAGCTTTTTATACCTAACTTCAATTCTTTACTTTTTACTACAGATTCTTCGGGTTTTTCTCCTGGTACGATATAATAACATCTGTATCCACAAGCAGGAACCTCGGCTAAAAAAGAGCAATAATAACTAACCGAACTAATTAATCTATATCTTGGTTGCTCGCTGATTTGAACGTATTGGTATGCGATCTCGTTTCCTTCGGAGTCGAGAATTTTGAAAGCGTCTGGATTTTTAAAGCCAGCTTTTTTAACATTAGATATAATGCTAATATTTGCGATATCTTTCCTTTTCCATGGAAGAGGATTAAACACTACAATCGGAATTTTTTTCTCGTCTTCCTCAACTGTAATCAAATCGTATAGATACAATATTGAATTTTTAAACACTTCAATACCGATTTGCTCCGCCCAATCAAACCTAGTCTCCATTTCTCTGTGAACTTGATCAATCGAACAGCCACATATACTATCGTGGGGGTGGTTTTTAATAAGCCATTTCAAACCTGTGAGCATATAAGCTTGAGGGTAATTAAATTTTTTATATTTATCGAGAGACCAGATAATTGTTGATAACGGTTCTGTATATTTTTCGTATAGATATTCAATCGCCGTATTTCTCTGCTTGATCCACATGCGAGCTGAAAATACTCCTGGAAGTAGATGTGCGTACTTTCCACCTCTTAATTCGCCTTTAAACTGTTTTAACTGTGGATTACCGCTTAATACTTTATCAACATAATATTCAAAATCGTTTTGTTCTAAAAGTTTCTCGGGATACATTTCGTTCCATTGCCTAACTATTTCAGGAATTTCCGATCGAGCTTCGTGATGGTCTGAACCGCTATTCAAAAGAACATAGGGCGTAGCTGTGAATTTCTCGAACTCAGAAACAACCCTTTTTATCTTATGAAGCGCCAGTTTATATTTTCCGCTTCTTTTTGTTATATTAAGATCAGCAACCGAACCGTAACTCTGCTTCAAAAAAATTCCCAAAATAGAATTAGAATTTCCAGGTGAATTCCAAATAAATTCAATGTTCAAGTTGTTTTCTTCGAATTCGTTACCAAACCCTCGCCAGAATAAAATCGAAGGGATTTCAAATCCTTGAAGTATTTGAGGTAATTGAGCAATATGGCCAAAAGGATCAGGGATGTAACCTGCTTTCATAACCCTTCCAAATCTCTTAGCAATTTGGTGTCCAATTATTAAGTTCCTAATCAGAGACTCGCCGCTTACCAAAAATTCATCTGGTAAAATATACATAGGTCCAATCGAAAGCCGTCTTTCTTTTACGTATTTTTTAATCTCATCTTCAAACTCAGGTCGGACTTCAAGATAGTCCTCTATCGGAATCGTTTGTCCGTCAAAAGTGAAATTTTTATAACCTGGATCGCTTCTTAGGATATCTAAGAGCTTATCCATCATGAGAACTAGTTTTGCTCTATACTCTTGAAACGGGAGATACCATTCGCGATCCCAATGAGTTTCAGGGACTATAATTATGTTATTAGCTTTCACTTTAATTACTTGATTTTATAATTTAATATTAATTGGAATTATTTTTAGTTAATATTTCATTTCTTTTTGAAATTATTTGATATATATATTTACTTTAAATGGTTCAGGTCTTCGTGGAATTTAATAATAATAAGATTAATACTTAAATACAGATTTTCCGACAACGCTGAAATGTGGTTTTTCTCCTAATAAATCTAAGAGCGTTGGAACCATATCCGTCGTTTTACAGTACGAGAGCTCCGTTGAAGGAATGCTTGGAGATCCTCCTATAATGAATGGCACAGTCATCGACTTTTTCAGTCCAATATCGTGAGAGTATGGAGAATTAGGCAAAGATTTCCCATGTTCATAACCAAATCCATATTCGCAAACCGTGGATATCATAATATCGCAAGAGCGTGGATTTTTAAAATATCGAGGGATTTGATCTACCATTATCGGAAAATCAATTTTATTCGTTCCCTCTAACCACTCATCAATATTATGAGCCCAAAGGGGAAATAATAAAACCCGGCGACGGAATTCAGTATTACGGTTTAGTAGGCTTAAAATTATCTCCTCTCAAATTTATTGAAGGTCAAGAATTAACTCCTGGTAAGAGTGGAATCGTTAAGATTCTTTTTGATAAATCAGTAGTTCACGATGCCCAGGGACTCAAAGGAATTATTACAGAATTAAATCGCTTCAATAATAAGCTGCGTATTGTAGGATATTTTTTACAAACTGAGGACTAAAAGTTTTAATAAGTCCGAAGAGCTAATTATAAGCAACAAAATTATAGAGTTGTTATGAAAAATAATGAAATCTCAAAAAACAAAAGAAAGAATTTTAACTCTAATTGGTGTGTATTTCTGTCTTACGCTACTACTTCCCTTAGGATATTATAAGATTGAACCACCATCTGGTCATGTGGGCACTTTTTGGGGATTCCTCAATGCATCAACATATTTTATATTTATAATAGGAATCTTAGTTATTTTCCGAACTCAAATTCAAAAGCATATAAATTTGAGCGCGGATCTAATAGTTATTCTGTCTGGAGTTATAATAATAGCAACTGGCTTTTTGGGAGGTATTTTTTATCCAATAACACAAACATTAATTGAAAGATTCCATCAAATTATTAATCAAACAGGAAATATAACTTATCTCGATGTGGAAACTGGTGGACCATTTTTTTATTTATTATTTGGCGTTGGCTTCTTTTGCATAATATTAGGAATCAATAATTATAACTATAATGGATTAAATCCTACTAACTCTGAAAAATAATCATCTATTAAAATATTTATTGATTAAGTAAAAAATGGAGAAAAAAAATAATATTTTAAATGACTAAATATCAATGCAACATAAAAGATTTTTTAGATTAATAATTAAAATAAGAATATAAAATCGAAAAAAACTACGAAATGTCAACATATCATAAGGTTTATTATAAAAAAGCACAAGAAATGGAAGAGGTTGAAGACAATTCCATTGCTTTAGTTATTACATCGCCCCCATATCCAATGATAGAGATGTGGGATGAGATTTTTTCTCTGCAGAGTGACGAGATTAAAGCAGCATTAGAAGTTGGAGATGGTTCATTAACATTTGAAAAAATACATAAAGAACTTGATAAAGTTTGGAAAGAACTATATAGGATTTTAATATTTGGAGGAATAGCCTGTATCAATATAGGAGATGCTACACGTACAATTAATAAGAACTTCCAACTTTATCCCTCTCATTCAAGAATCATCAAAGCATTTCAAAAACTTGGTTTCCAAAATCTACCTGAGATTTTATGGAGGAAACAAACAAATGCGCCAAATAAATTTATGGGGTCAGGAATGTTACCCCCTGGAGCATATGTTACACTAGAACATGAATATATCTTGATATTCCGTAAAGGTGAAAAAAGAGAATTTAAAACAGAAGCTCTAAAGGAAAATAGAAGAGAAAGCACTTATTTTTGGGAAGAAAGAAATATATGGTTTTCAGATGTATGGGATTTTAAAGGAATTTCACAAGGATTAAACAATAAAGAAATACGTAAAAGAAGTGCAGCTTATCCGTTCGTGCTAGCGTATAGATTAATAAACATGTTTTCAGTAAGGAATGACACAATTCTTGACCCTTTTCTTGGGACTGGAACGAGTTCATTGGCCGCTATGGTTTCAGAGAGAAATAGCATTGGATATGAAATTGATGAGAATTTCAAAGAGATTATTAAAGAACGGTTTCTTAAAGTTATATCTTTTGGAAATGAATATATTGAAAATAGGATTAATTCTCATATTTCGTTTATTTCTGAGAGAATAAAAGAAAAGGGACCTACAAAATATACAAATGAAAATTTTAATGTCTCAGTTGTTACAAGTCAAGAGAAAGGTTTGAAAATTAATAAATTAAGCTCAATTAAAGAGATTAATCAAGAATTTGTATTGAAATATAAGGAAATCGAAAAAGATCCAACATCGGATAACTTGAATGAAAGTAAAATAAGAATAAAGAAATCTGGGTTGAACCAATGGATTTCATAAATTTTAAAATAAAGTTGTTTGCTTTTACATTTTATAGAATTTATTGGGAATTTCGATCTACGGTTTGGACCCTCTGAGCATATCTATCCTTAAATAAATTCTATAATCAATAATTTAATTATATTAAATCCCAACTCTCGCGGAGCATTCATCAAATAACTTTCCTAATCGGACTTTTTTATTTGAATCATTAAATAGGACTTATTAGTTGCAATCAACTGATTCTTGGAGATTGATTTTAATAAAAGCTTCTTCTTGTATGTTTCTTTGCTCTGATTTTACCGATCTGTTTACTTGCGACAAAAATTTCATCGCGTTATTTTTACCTTCTTTAATGTTTTCAATTAATTCTTCTTTGCTTAAAGCTCCGGAAATAATTAGTGCTGTTTGAAACGATTGGTCTGGTTTTAAAGTTTTGAACTTAATTTGCAAAGCCGATAAGATTTCTCCAGCCTCTCCGTGTAAAGTATTTGACAGATTCAATCTTTCGTTATTAATTTTAAAGTCTTTTGTTAAACAAGTTTCGTAACTCGTCGATTTCGATATAGGAGAAAAGCCAGCATATAAACCTGTATGATCGTACTGGTAAAGTATATCGCTTTCTTCGTCATAACCAGATAAGTCGTTATCGAAACCTTCTAATCCGTTGATGTCAAAGTCAAACACAAAGTACATTGAGAAGTCAATTAAGCTGAAATCGGAACTATTCTTTAACGTGAAAAATGTGTTGACGTAAGGAACTTTTGGACGATTAAAGAGGTCAATATATAACCGAATCGAAGAATGTTCTTTTTTAAATGTAATCGGTTGAATTTTCTTTTCTCTTATTAATATTTTTAAGTATTCTTTTATGTCAAAATCTAGCGTTATACGGTCGATCACAGTTCCCGTCCGGCTGTTCACCATTTTATAAATCGGCGTTGGCTCAATATTTTTCAACACAACAGGAATAGTGCCTATTTTTTTGCCTATCAATTTAAAACTGAACCATGGCCCGGCAAACTGCTGTTCTGTCAAAAAGAGCAAATATTTTCCCTGGTATGTCAATTCCTTTATCGAAAATCCCATTAAATAGCCTGATTGATTTCAAGTCGCCAAAATGTCGTTGAATAAAACCTTTAATACTATTTTTTTATAACCTCCTTTATTTATTTCTATACTAATATTTAACAAACTTGATGCTAATCTTACTATAATAAGTTCTATAATAAGAATATATATGAAAATTAAAAAAGTTTCTAGCGATCGATCTATGCTTTTTCAATAAATCTGTAGGCAATATAAAGGAAAGCCTCGTTGACATTTTCGCCAGTTTTAGCCGATGTTAAAATATAGTGTAAACCTAGTTGTTTAGCAACAACCTTTACCTCTTCTTCGCTAATTACTATCTCTTCTTGCAAATCCGATTTATTTCCAACTATCACAATGGGTATATTTCTCGATACAGAAGTTTTGATGTCCTTATACCATTTCTTAACGCTTTCTAAATTATTTGAACGGGTTCTGTCAATCACTATAAAAGCTGCGCTTGCCCCTTCGTAATATCTCTGTCTATAAGGTGCCATTGAGCCTATTTGGCCTCCAATATCCCAGAGGATGAAATTTATATTTGTATCTTCGTCCATTACAATGGATTTTTTAGAAATCTCAACGCCAATCGTAGCTATGTAATTATCGTTAAACTGGTTTTCGACAAACCTCCTAATTAACGAGGATTTGCCCGTTCCAAAATCCCCATTTAGAATAAGTTTTGCCGTAAATTGACCCTTCGGTAGCTTACCTTCTCTTCTTTTTGATAAAACCCGGATAATTTCGGGTATATCTGTAGACACATTATCGAAACCATCAAGAATCAGTTCAACCTTACCGGCAATATATTCCGAATAAATCCTTAGTTCAGTATTTGATGTAGTTGGATCAGCGATCGTAGTTAATATACAATGTGGTCCCATGGAACAATACGCAAATTTTTTATCTTGCATTGAGGTTATATTAAAAAAATTGCTCTGGGTTTTATATTCACTTTTAATTCTATCAATGTAGATATCAAGAAATGCTGAAATTGCTCCAATTACTAAATCTGATTCGTGATCTCCTTTCTCTTTACTTTCTGAGGCGACGATAAAGCCGTCTCTATCGCAAATTGCCACCGCTGCGGCACCATCTACATCGAACATGTAGTTTTCTAACAATGATTGAATTAAATCAATATTGGGCAGACCTTCCATAGAATTCAACTTTGTTGGTAGCTTTCTTAAAATTATATTAGTTTTAAAAAATATAAATATAGCTATTAGAAAATTGTTACATGAAGTCATTTTTAAACTCTAATTATCTCCATGACATAAACTTATTTATTTATAAATTTGTATTGATTTTTGCAGAATGGAAGAAAAATTTTTAAAGCACGAGGAAAACATAGCAAAAATTCTAGGTCGCGTAGTTTCCTTATGCAAACAAACAGATCTTACTGACCTAGCAAAAAAAGGAGAACAAGTCTTAAAGAACTACGACAAAGCAAAAACATTACGAAAATAATTAAACGGTTCAAAATTATTTTTTGTCGATTTTTAAGGAAGTTCTCTCGTTTTATTCCAAAAACAATATTTTTAAAGTTATATCACAATATTATTCTTCTTTTTATTCGAAATGTTTCTTCTTTATTTTATGATAGACAATATACATTTGAAAAACGACTTGATTGAAGAAAAGCAAATTGAAAAAGTTTTATTTAGAGCTGTTGATCTCTTTAAAAAAACCGGACTAACAGAATTGGCCGAAAAATGGGACAGAATTTTAAAAACTTATGTAGCAAAAAAAGGATTAGTTTAATTTTCATTTTCTTAATTACTCATTTCAAATATCTATCAAATTTTATAGAAGCTTGAAGGATTATAAATTCTTCAAAACATCAGATATATAATTACGATGCTCAATTGTTATCCGATAGAGATCGAAAACAAGTGAATTAATTTTATTTTGTAAATTAGTATAGTGTTCTGTATCAAATTTATCTAATTTCAAGATGGTTTTGACGAGTATTATAATTTCTCTTGAAAGTTTCTTTTCAATATCGATTTCAGGAACTACTATAGGCAAACCTTTTAAATTCTCTATAAGAATCCTTGGGAATAGTTTTTTATAAGAGCCAAAAGATTTAATAAAGTAAAACGCTAATAGTTGAGAATTTAAAAGCCCTAGAAGGTAATAATTATTAAATTCTGTAATAGGAGATTTAAGTATTTTTAAGTTGTAAAGCGATTGTGAAGTTAATGAACCCTTATCATAAGTAGCACATATTAAGCTATTTTGTGCTAATTGTCTTACTATTACGCGATTTTCGTAGCGATTTAACTCCTTGTAATTAATGCCTTGTTTAGTTGTATTAATATATTTTAAATCCTTTACTTGGTATCGATTAATAGAATAGAGAAATGGTTTATAATTTTTTTTTAAATCGCCTTTAATACTTTTTATTATTATACTTTCTATAGAATCATTCCTTAATTCTGATTTACATTCTTTGCAAATATAATTATTTTTTGGAAGAGGAAAATATTTATTACAAATATTACAGAATATAATCTTACCGTTTTTACCTAATTCAACGCCCCTCCATATATCTATTTTAAAATTTGGATTAAGATTTAAATCATTTAATTCTGGAAAATTTATGTTCAAAAACTCGATAATTTCTCTATCCTGGTCATTTAAATTAATTAGAAATCGATAATTCCATTTTTCAATTACATTTTGAAGAATTGCATTATCATCTTTAGATTGATCTAATGGAAATTTTAATATGATTTGATTATTTTTCCTCTTTATTTCATCTGATTCTTTTTCTAAAGTAATTACAATATTTGAAACGACGGGTTCATCGAATTGCGGACCGCTATAATAAATTTCCCTTATCTTAGTTGAGTCATATATATATTTTCTAAGAATCTTACGATTTGATAGCGCGAGTAGAGAATCAGGGATTATATAACCAAGTAAACCATTTTGCTTTAATATTTGAATTCCTATTTCGATAAACAGTTGATAGTAGTCAAATTGACCTTTATTTGTTTCCAAAGGGAGTTTTTCAATTAATTTTCTATAATCATGTGGAATCGCTCGAATAAATAAATATGGGGGATTTCCAACTACATAGTCGTATTTATTACTAAAATTAAATTGAAGCGTATCTTTATTGAAAATATTAAATACGGTTATTTGGTAATCTTTATTTGTTTCTAAAATAATTTTAATGAGTTCGAAAAGCGTATAATAAAAGTTGATTTGGCATAATATACAAGCAATTGGATTTATATCAATACCAGAGATATTTACTTTAATTTTGTTGATAATTTCCTTCGCTTGTTTAGGAGTTAACTCTGAGTTCTCTTTCGATTTAATTTGCTTTCTTAATTTTTCTAAGAGAATCTTTACAGCTTTAATTAAAAAACTCCCTGAACCACAACTTAAATCTATTAATTTTTTATTTTCAATATCTTGCTGTTCTGTATACCCAACTCTCTTTAGTATGTAATCAACGATTTGAATGGGGGTAAAGAATTCACCCATTGTTTTTCTTTGGGAATGGGGAACAATTTTTTCGTAAGATTTAGCTAGGATATCCAAATCAAAACTTTGATCATCCTCTTGTTTTTTATCATGAATTTCTTTCGATTCAATCTTAGTTAAATTTTCAACCATATCATGGATGAAATCGGTTATTTCTTTATCTTTTAAATCGATTCCATATCGAGTTATTAAGTTTGAAATTATTCCCTTATCTATTAAGAATTTTTGAAAATCGCTCATAAAGTTCGGTTTTGGGTATTATAAATCTAATTATATTTTATCAAATTATATTTCTATTTAACCAGAATAAAGTTTTATAATTACTTTAAAATTATGGAAATCACTATTCACATAAAACTTCTTATAGGTTGTTGAACCAATATTTATATAAAATTATTCAATATCTTCTTTGACACAAAGGAAGAAATTAAAAATAATAAAGAAATCCCTTAAAATTAATGATTGCCAGCA
>JAUWZT010000008.1 GCA_030615145.1 Promethearchaeota archaeon
GTTGATTATTTTTTTACAGGACTGCTGAATTTATGTACGCGGGTAGGGTTATCAACGCTAAGGAAGCTGATAAAATAGATAAAACAGCTAATCGTTACCAACAACAGAGAAAAGTATAAATTTATTTTAGCATAATTTAAAATAATAAAAAAAAAAAGAGAGATATATAGATTTTCTTATTTATATTTCATCTTCTATTTTATCACTTTCTTAAGGGGCTTATTCATTTTCTTCAGGTTTTTCAGGAGGTTTTTGAGGTTCAACTGCTTCTTTACTTATCACTCCTTCGCCTCTCATTCTCCTGCGTAGTATTATAGCTATGGCAACTGCTACCCCTACTGCACCAACAACACTTGCTATTATGATAACTATGATTATCGTTATATCACTTTTAGGTTGTTCAGGACCATCGTCCCAAATTGGATAATTATCTTGACTTCCAGCAGAACCTGTAATTTGATATGGTGTATCTCCAATACCATCATCGTTTTTATCACTCCCAGTGTAATCATGCCAATAATTTCCAATTACACCATTATCCCATTGATTATTAGTTCCATTATCTATAGCATTTATTCCACTAAGATTAGTAAAATTGTTGTTATAAAAAAGATTGTTTGCACATTTCCCGGTATTAGCTAGTAATGTCACACCTATTTCAGTTATCCCATAAATTTTATTATTAGAAAAAGTATTATTATTACTTCCAATTAATATTAGTCCATCTTGACTGTTATATATACTGTTTCCAGAAAAAATAGTGCTATTACAATCATTTAAAGAAAGTCCATCAAAACTATTATTATTTATATTATTCCCTGAAATAACATTATAATTACTACTCTCAATATCAATTCCAACATCGTTGAAATTCACAGTATTTCCAATAAAACTGTTACTATCACCACTCGATTGTATCGCATATGTATTACCATTTATGGTATTTTCCGAAATTGTGTTGTTTTGAGCGGCCTCTATATATATTCCATCTACAGAATTGCTACTTACAATATTTCCTGTAAAGTTGTTATTATTACCATAAGATAAACGTATTCCATTGCCATTATTAAACGAACAGTTATTATTTATTATTTGTGAATTATTTACATCGTATAAACTGATACCCGCCCCATTCCCGTTATTATAGGGTGAATTGAAAAGTGTGCAATTTCTTATGATAAAGAACACATTGGAATGCAAAATCACGATACAGTTGGTAGAATTTTGACCGTTTATGGTGATATTCTCAAAGATGTAAGGGTTGCTCCAACTTCCATTACCTCCACCAAACCAAGATTGAAACTCAACCCAAGTCCAATCATGGCCACCCATTCCAACAGCAGATCCATCAATAGAAATAGGATCAATGACCCAATATCCCGAAGTCTTAAATGTAGTTTCATCTCGAATTTCTAAATGCTTTTCTTTAGTTAATAGATTACTACTGAGATAGTTAAAGCAATTATTTACTAACGCAAAAACAATTGCTAAAGATATTACGATTACTATTTTTTTTTTATTTAATTTCATTAAAATTCGCCAATAAAATTAGATTGGTTAAGGTTTTATATTCAAATTTCATATTTAATGTTTTTGTAATAGATTATAGTAATACTTTTCTAGTTTTTTTGAAACTCTAAACTTAATCCACGGATATTAAACAATTTTTACTTTTTTCTAAAATTTTAATCCTAATTTGATCTCCTTATGTAAAACACTTATTTTAAAAAGTTTTTTAAAAAAATGTGTGGAATCAGGTGGAGGAAATTTAACTTCAATTGAATTAAAGTCTTTTATTTTAGAGTATTTCAAATAATTTTTGATAATTTTAAATGAAAATGTAAAAATTTGATGAATATGATAAAAGTATTACGGTATCTCTCTTTAATCAAAATAATTTATCATTCTACAATCACACTTCTTTTAAAGAAACTTTTTTAAAAGAAATTATCTATATTATTAACATTAATATTAAATTATTGGTAATTTTTCAAATCTTATTAAATGGGTGAAATCTATTGAAAAAACAAAATTTTAAATTTATATTTTTGATTCTAATATTAATTTCAACGGTAACTTTTCCTATTTTTACTGCTTTGATAACGAATTACCCTTCAAGAATTCAAAAATCAAAAGTAATTAAGATAGAAACATCTCAATTATCTATAGCAGATACATGGCTTCCTAATGGGACAGCAATAAGTAAGAAAAACTATAACCAATGGTATCCTCAAATTTGCGGTGATGGAGCTGGTGGTGCGATCATTACTTGGGAAGATCAGAGAAACGGATTGGACGGTGACATTTATGCTCAAAGGGTTAATTCAACTGGAGATGTTCTGTGGACTGTTGATGGTGTAGCTATATGTACGGAAAATAATACACAAGGCTCTCCGCAAATTAGTAGCGACGAAGATGGAGGCGCAATTATCACATGGAACGATAAAAGAAACGGATTAGACTACAATATTTACGCTCAAAAAATAAATTCTACTGGAGATGTGCAATGGAATGCTAACGGTACAGCCATATGTACAGCAAATGAAATTCAAATGGCACCTCAAATTTATAGCGATGGAACTGGGGGTGCAATCATAACATGGATGGATTATAGAAACGGGAAGAACTATGATATTTTTATTCAACGTATCAATTCAACTGGAAATGTGATGTGGAATGCTAACGGTACAGAAATATGTACACTAGGAGGTGACCAGATTTTCTCTAAAATTTGCAGTGATGGGGTAGGGGGTGCTATAATTACATGGAAAGATTCAAGAGGAACGGATCCTGACATTTATGCTCAAAGAGTCAATTCAACGGGAGATGTACAATGGAATGCTAACGGTACAGCAATATGTACAGCATATAATGACCAAGAAAAACCTCAAATTTGCAGTGATGGAACTGGCGGCGCAATTATCACCTGGGCCGATAAAAGAAGCGGAACGATCTATGATATCTATGCTCAAAAAATTAATTCAACTGGAGGTAGGCAGTGGAATGCTAACGGTACAGCGATATGTACAGCAGATAATGACCGAGAAAAGCCTCAAATTTGCAGTGATGGAAATGGTGGTGCAATTATCACATGGGCCGATTATAGAAGCGGAACGAACTATGATATCTATGCTCAAAAAATTAATTTAACTGGAGATGGGCAGTGGAGTGTTGATGGTGTCGCAGTATGTTCTGCAGATGAAGACCAAAAAGCTCCTCAAATTTGCAACGATGGAAATGGGGGCGCTCTTATTACATGGGAAGATTTAAGAGATAATTGGAGCGACATATATGCTCAAGGGGTTAATTCAACTGGAGAAATATTGGGGACTGATGATGGCGTAGCTATTTGTACTGCACAATTAGCCCAGCGTCAAGCTCAAATTTACAGCGACGAAGACGGGGGCGCGATTATCACATGGTCTGATAAAAGAAATGAATGGAGCTACGATATTTACGCACAACGCATAAAAATAGAACCTCCTTTAAATGGAGATGAAAATGGAGGTGAAAATGGTGATGATGGAGATAAAGCTTTCCCAATTGAAAGCATAATCATTATTTCATCAATTATTGGCAGTATAGCAGTTGTTGGTATAGTAACAGTTGTTATACTTAAAAAACGCCGAAAAATTGAAAAATAAATAAACTATTTTTATTATTTTTATCACTCTTTCTTTTTTATTTATACTTATCTCAAAAAATAAATTAAAAGATTTGAAACTTTGAAGCGTTGGTTAAAAATCAATTTCAATAATGCAGAAGAGCGTTTTGGTAATTGTTAAAAATTTTATTATATATTTTTTGAATAACAATCTCACTCATTTAATAGCAAGTGAATTGAGCATTACTTAATTTTACATAATCATAGAAAAGAATGTATTTTCAAAATTTTTTATATAAAAAATAAAAAAATTTCATTAAATATATTATATAGAAATTGTCTAAAATATGTGATCAGTAATTAAAAATGTCACAAATGTGGAATGAAAAACGTCACTAATTGTTTGACATTTTTATACTTTTTTTCTTCGTCAAAATAGAATACCGATGTTACATGCGGAATTTAATTGACGTTTTTAAAAACTTTAGAGGTTGAAGTAAACATCCCGTTTAGTTTTATTTAATACCCTTCTAGCAAATGAGTTTATATTTTACCTCTTATTTGGCGTAATATGCTGAAATCAAAGCATGAGGAGGTAAAACTCAATGGATATGAAAGAAAAAAAGAAAAGAGAATTATACGAGCTGGTGAGGGAATTGCATTACAATAAAGGATTTTCGATAAAAGCTCTTGCAAATCGATTTAAGAAAACAGAACGCACTATTTATAGATGGCTTAATCACATGTGTCGCATGAAGGATCAAGAAATCCCAAAGAAAAAAAAGAAACATGGGAGGAAAAGGAGATATCCTCTTGAAATATTTGAGCGAATAACTGAATTAAAACAAGAAATACCCCTTAGAAGCGCTCCAATGATACATCGGATATTAGAATTAGAATATAAAGATACTTGTCCTTGTTTGTCAACAATTCAAAAATTTCTTCGAAAAAAAGGATTAGTGTATAAACCAAGAGAACAAAGTCAAGGATACAAGAAGTTTCAACGCAGTAAACCTAATGATCTTTGGCAGACAGACATTGCCGGACCGCAAACAATAGGACATTTGAAGCAACTATATTTGATCGCTTTCATTGATGACTGTTCTCGATTCGTGGTTGCCGCTCACTATTTCAGGACTCAAAAAGCAACAAATGTTTTAAAAGTCGTTAAAGATGCGATCCTTTCTTAAGGGAGGCCAAACCAAATTCTTGCAGATCGAGGCTCTCAATTTTGGAATGCAATGGGTGAATTAGCAACTAAGTACTTTAGATTACTGAAATCGCTAGATATTGAGTCAATTTATGCAAGAGCTCACTATCCTCAAAGCAAGGGAAAAATAGAAAGATGGTTTGAAACTGTCATTCAAATGTTTTTAGTAGAAGCTCGCCCATTTGTTAAGGAAAGACCCAAGTATTCATTGGCGCAATTTAATCAAAAATTCAATGAATGGGTTGAATGGTACAACACAAAAAAACCGCACAGTTCTCTTCCCAATAGAACGACTCCTAATGAGGTATATTTTAATACAGAAACCCGTATTTATCGACCACTGAAGGTGATGGTGAATTGGGATAAATGGATTCATGAAATGGAACAAAGAAAAGTTTCTAAGTACAATACTATTTCATACAAGAAACAGAGTTTCGATATTCCCCCTGGCTACATGCGAGCTAAGGTTGATATCATCGAATATGAAGATAAAATCGAGATTTATCATAAAAATAAACTATTGATAACCCATCCATATCAAATATCAGCTAGATTGAGTAAAAGTAATGTAATTACGAGGAGAATAAGGAAAAATGGAACAATCTCTTATAAGGGAATGTGGTATACAATTGATTACAAGTTAGCGGCAAAACCGTTGAGGTTCAAGAGACTAACCAAGGCAGGAATCTCTTGGTGTACCTCAACGGTAAACTGATAGTAACATTAACCTTGTAAAGATTAATAAATTATCTTTATTTTTTTTTGTTATTACTAATTAATTAGAAAATAATACGTAAAAAGCTTGAATTACTGACATAAAGTGACATTTTAAATTACGCAAAACCCTGACAAAAATTTAGTCCACATAAAAAAAAAAAATATAAAAAAAAAATAAATATTTAATAATTTATAGGTAATAGAAATCTAATACTTCAATGTCATTCGTACCTTCAAATTGGTATAAGAAATCGTCATTCGAATCCCAAGATTCCCCAGATACAGCTATTTCTATCTCTTCACCAGGTTCAAGTATCGCTATAACTGCTGATCGATTGAATTTTACCATTAGATATGGAATGCCATCACGAACACCATACTCAGTTGGTGTGTCTTCCGCACTTACACTACCTAAACCATATGTTAATTCAATTGTGCTAATGGCGATATCATGAACATCATATTCTTCTGGTAGCTCGATATAAACTGTAACAAATTTTCCCCTACTTTTAGGATTTAACGAATCAGGGTCAAAATCTATTGTCGCTTCAACTGGTCCTCCGACACCGGGTGCGTCAGTAACAAGGTCATCGATTATCCATAAATTAGCTGTATCATGGATCAAAACATAAGCCATGCCTTCCGCCTCTATAGTTAATCGTGTAAAGTCTAAGTCCCCATGATTTGAATATGCCCATCCACTATTGGCGAGCCAGACGCCATTAATATCATAGGCATCTATTGTTAATCCCGAAGCGGTGCTGACCAAAACGCTGAAGTAACTCGCCGTTCCCAACGTGAAGTCGATACGTCCTGTGTCCTGTAATTCAGAAAGCCAGGTGCAGAAATAGCCATTCAAAACGTAAAGGCCATAAGTGTGAGATGGGTCTGTCAGTGATCTTCCGTTATACTGACCAGTTCTGATATCAGCATAAATCCAATCAAACCCTCCTGTAGTGGTGAACTGTAATCCCTCGATGGTGCTTAGAACAACTTGCCTATCACTTCCCTCCTCAAAATCTATCATTTGGCATCCTGGTGGAACAGGATTCGTATATACGCCCGGTTGCACCAATGCATTCGCAAACATAATAGGCATTACGGCAAATGATAATGTAAAAATCATTATTGCAAGAAGTATTACCTTATGCTTACTAATCTTTTTCTTTAACACTTTTATTCCTCCTTATTTTTTTTTATTGGACTTACTTATTTATATTTTTTCGCTCTTAAGTTTTAACTAAGAGTTATTTCCCTCTTTTTTTGTTTTATTTTTTAGTAGATTTTTATTGTATATTTTAATAAATCTACTTTTATGTTATTTAAATCTATGTGGAATAATATTGAAATAGTAACCCTCAATCATTTGTTCAACTAATACCTTTACACGATCTACACACCATAAGCATTATGAATCTTTTATAAAACCTAGAAAATATTCGAAACTATTTACTTTATAATTAATCAAAATCATCTTTATATCTTAAGGGATAACTTATTAGTTCAAGATAATTTTAAAAAGGGAGAAATGTAATTAAATCTCAATTGTATGTCAATCATTCTCAAGGATCAAGTTCTAAAAGTTTATTTAGAAGTTTAAATGATGGTACAAAAATAGATTTTACTCTAAATTATTTAAAACCATCCCCTAGATCTTATGAATCAACTAATACATTATTTCAAAGATTATACATAAAAAAAATTTTTGATGTGATGTTTCAAACTATAATAAATTCACTCGAGTTTGAACATAAAATTATAGCGTGATCCAAACTAATATAAAAACGCTCTTAATTTAATTTAACTTAAACATATAATTCATTCTCATATAAATTTCTAAAAGAGTAACATATATTTTAATAAATATAATTACTATATTTTAGTTAGTAACACTTTAAATTTAAGGCGATTTCTTGAATGATAATCATTTAGATAGAGAAGAGGCAGAAGTATATAATCTCGTAAAAGAGTATTTAAAAAAGAAACCATTCTTCTCAATTCTAGATATAATAGGTTATTTAAATTATTATTTAAGAAAAAATGAGACTATAAATAAAGATAAAATAGAAAAAATTTTAAAAACTTTAATTGAAAAGAATCTAATTATACCTGGAGCAAAACTGGTAAAGGAAAATATATTTGAAAACCCCACAAGGAAAGAGATTTATGAATATATATGTGTCAATCCCGGCTGTAATATAAATGATATAATGAATATATTACAAATTGGAAGTAACCAAGTTCTATGGCATTTAGAATTTTTAACAAAATTTCAGTTTATAAGAAAAGTTGAATTTGATAACCAAAAGATATTTTTTAAATTTCAATTGAATGAGTATTATGACAAGTTATTTTATTATTTAAGGAACGAGAAGATTATAAAAATACTTAAATTGTTGAAATCTTCAAACGAGGGTATAAATCCTACAAAAATCTCAAAACTTTTAAAAATGCATTATTATACCCTCAAGAAGTATTTAAATGTTTTATCTCGTTTGAACTTAATACTATTAGATTATGATGAAAACTCTTACAATTTAAATCATGAAGTCTATTACAAAATCCTTGGAGATTTAAAAAACATATTAGATTAAAAACTTGAAACAACTTCAAATTTCCTTGCATTTTTATTAGTTAAATTTATAAAAGGGAATTTCGATTTTATTCCAAATGGTTTTTTATTTTAAATGAATGTATTCTATTTAACAGAGATTATAAATTAAAAACTTAGACTGCATATATAACATTATGAAATCTAAAAGTAGAATTAATTTTGTAATTATCTTTTTAATAATCTTATTTATTCCGTTTTTTTATTTGAGTCCTTTATTATTAATTCAAAATAATTCTATTTATTCACAGAAAGAAATGAATAAAGTAAATCCACATCCCTCTATGTCAAATTCCAACGACTTATGGAGCTTTTCGACTGAGGAAAATGTCACTTCAGTATCAATTTCCTCAGATGGAAATTGGATTGTAGCAGGTAGTACAGATAAAAAAATATATTTATTTGAAAAATTTGATTCTACTCCATATTGGGAATATGCCACTGATGGGATGGTTACATCAGTATCAATTTCCTCAGACGGAAATTATATTGTAGCGGGAAGTTCTGATGAAAGCATTTATTTTTTTAATAGATTAAATTCAACACCTTTATGGTATTATAATATTAAGGAATATATCTCATCAGTTGCAATTTCCTTTAGTGGAAATTTCATCGCTGTGGGAACTAATGGTGATAGAATTCTCTTCTTCAATAAATTGAACTCAACTCCATTGTGGCAATATTTTACTAATGGGATTGTTACATCAGTATCAATTTCCTCAGATGGGAATTTTGTTGTTGCAGGAGATAGGGCTGATAAAATATATTTATTTGATACCAAAAGCTCTATCCCATTATGGGATTATACAACTGGAGGAGATGTTCTGTCATTAATGATTTCGGAAGATGGAAATTATGTTGTAGGAGGCGGTGACGACAACCGTGTATATTTATTTGATACCAAAAGCTCCACTCCACTATGGAATTATTCAACAGAAGGAGATGTAAGATCGGTTGCAATATCCTCAGATGGAACTTTTATTACAGCAGGAAGCGATGACAACCGTGTATATTTATTTAATAAATCAAGTTCTACACCATTATGGGATTATTTAACAGGAGGAGATATAAGATCAGTTGGAATATCCTCAGATGGAGCATACACAGTATTAGGAAATTTAGATTGGAATATTATATTATTTTTTAATTATCCCCTTGATCATCTTACATTAATTAATATCGCAGGGCGTTCAGTTATTGATGGCTATTTTAATTTAAAATGGACCCCCTTTAAGAACGCTGATTATTATTCGATTTATTATTCTACTAGGTATATACATGAAGTAAATGAAAGTGTATCATTACTTAAAAGTAATATCACTACTAATTCTTATTCGGTAGAAGAGTTTAGCGCAGGTGAATATTATTTTAAAATAGTGGCATATCTTAAAAAAGGAAACTTTAGTTCTAATTGTATTTTTATAAAAATAGGATCAACTCCACCTAATTTATTTAACCAAATTTTCTTATTTGTAATAATTCTAATAACAGTTGGAATTGTATCCATTAGTTCTTCTGTGGGAGCTTATTATGCTGTAAGAAGATATAAACAAAAAAAATCATTATATGAAATTTCAAAAGAACCAGGATATAAAACGTCTCAAGAACTAATAGAAGAAATCAAAGAAGATACTCCCTTCATTAAAAATTATATAAATACAAATTATCAATATGAGGAGGTTCCAAAAATTAAGGATTACATATTTTCCAGGCTCACCTCTGGGGAATTGCAAAAGCTTGATTTGATTGAATTATCACCGCAAGAAAAAAAAAAGTTTATAAAAGAAATTATGAACCTTGAACCTCAAGAAAGGAAGCAATTAATTGATGAGATGTTAAAAAATCAAGAAGAAATTCAAAAATGAGAAATCTTTTTTTTTTTTTAAAATAGAAATTAATATACTTCTAATCAAAATATCATATGATACGACATCATAAAAAATTCATCATATCATATCATCATATCATGTCATAAAAAATAATATTTTATGATTTGATCAAGTAACTTTACTTTTTTATAACAAATACTTATAAAGTTCATCTAACTTTGGTGTAGGTAATCCTGATTGTGTTATTAAATCTCTAAACTCTTTCCCTAAGAAATCCATCTCATCTCGTGCAACACGTGCATGTCCTTCTAATGCAACTTAGCGGTTTTGTATTTAAAAAATAAATCTTTTTTTTAATTTTTTTTTATGAAGTAGCAAATTAGTATATGAAAAAAAAAAGTTAAATAATATTACTTATTAAAGTACTACTCAGGCATCTTCATTCCGACCATTTCTAGTGCTTCTGTTATTTTGAACCGAACTTCAAAGTTGTATTTAAACCCTTCTATGTCATGGTATGCTATCATTAATTTTTGTTGTAAATTTAGAAATTCCTCTAATTTTCCTTCTTTTACGTCGTGAACGCTAATGACTTCAATACCATCCATAGTAGCCTTTACAGCATTTGGTATAATTTCTTTAGCTAATGGTCTCACAGCAGATCGCTCGTCTTTCCTCTCTTTTAAAAATATTTCCGCTGATTCAATTGTTTTATGAGCTGGTATTAAACTATATGTAAACACATACGGCATATTTTTCTCCTCTATTTTTTTATTCTAAATGGATTTATAAAATACTTACTCCGGCGAGCCTATCCCACTCAATTCCAATGCTTCGCCTATAGTTATCCAAATTCTAACTTTATATTCCCATCCTTTGACACTCTGTAAAGGAAGCATCCTCTTACTACACCAAGTCAATGCGTCTTCAAGTTTTCCTTCTTTTACTTCCATTACGCTTAAAATTTTTACTCCCTTTTTATTTGTTGTAATAGCAACGGGGATAGTGTCTTTTCCTAGAGATCTATCAAAAGGATATTGTTTCACCACCTCAAAGTATTTCTCAGTAATTTCCTTCTCAATATCGGTCGGATACCATCCTGTTGTAATAATATATGGCATAAGTTCACCCTCCTTGTATTTTTTTTCATTTAAATAATTTGATTTTTACTTAAATGTAAATTAGCTTTATATTTCATTTGTATATAAATATTTACATTTCTGTAAAATGAAATACAAATAAATAAACATTTAACAAATTAAGTTCTATAAATGACTTAATATTGGATGTAGCAATTTGAAATATACTCGTTTTATTTTAATAGTAAATTTTAATTGAATTTTTTTCATTACTACCTTATATAATCTAAACGGAAATATTTTTGAGATAATGACAATTTTAGAGGAAGCCTTAAAAGGCAATATTACTAAAGAAATGCTCCACATAGCCGAGATCGAAAGAGTTGATGTTAGAAAAATTATGAAAAAGATCTCACGAGGAGAGGTTGTTATAATGAAAAGGGAGAGTTTTAAACCTGTGGGTATAGGTTTCCCTTTGAGAACAAAAATTAATGTTAATTTCGGTACATCTTCTTCGGCTATAAACTTAAATGAAGAATTTAAAAAAGTAGAAATTGCTCAGAAATATGGAGCTGATACTTTGTCTGATCTCTCGATGGGCGGTGATATTGACGCAATTAGAAAGAGGATTTTAGAGATTTCGAGCGTTCCTATAACCACCGTTCCAATTTATCAAGCTATTATTGAAGCAGATTCTGTTTCAAATGTTTCAGAAGATTTAATTTTCAAAGTAATAGAAAAGCAAATAAAAGACGGAATTAGTTCCATCGTTATACATACTGGTTTTAGCCTTGAAACTTTAAATAAAATGAAAGGAAAACGAATAATGAAAATAGTTTCAAAAGGAGGTAGTTTAACGGCCTCTGTTATGAAATCTAACGAGATTGAAAACCCGTTTCTACAAAATTTTGAACATATTCTCGAAATAATTAAAGAATACGACATTGTAATAAACCTAGGAAATGCGTTGAGAAGTGGATGCATTCACGATAAAGTAGATGAATTTCAACTCTCAGAAATAAAAACAAATAATAAGTTAGCCAAAATGGCAAACAAAGCCGGTCTTCAAGTAATATTAGAAAGTTTGGGAGGTCATATAAACGCAAAAGACATAATTAAATGGGTAAAACTACATAAAAAATTAACCAATAATCGGCCGTTATTTGTTTCAGGCCCACTTCCCATTGATGTCGCCACAGGTCACGATCATATTTCTGCGGCGATCGGGGGAGCATTTGCCTCTGGTTTTGGTGCAGATTACATATGTGCGATCACACCAGCGGAACACCTTTGTCTACCTTCTCTTGATGATATTAAAAATGGATTAATTGCTTGTAAAATTGCTGCTCATGTAGGTGACTCTATGAAATTTGGTTTGAACCATCTTTTTAATGATGATTTAGAATTGTCGCGGAATCGATTTTCAAAGAACTGGGAAAAACAATTTGAATATTGTATAGATCCAATTGAACCAGAAAAAAGACACCCAGTTAATGAAGAAATTTGTAATATGTGTGGTTCTCACTGCGCATTATCGATTTCAAAAAATATTTTGTAGAAACTTTCCCACCATCACCTAATTTCGTTTTTCAAAAACAAATTGACTATATGGATTACTTTCCAACAAAATAATATCGATACCTTTTATATATTTATCAAATATTTATATAAACGGTAAATTTACTGAAATCTCTCGAGATTTACAAGAAATATATCTATAAATTTATTACTTTTTGTTTAAATTCAATATATTCACATACCTTTGCTAAAGCGTTTACAGGTCGATCCCACAATGTAAAAAGAAGCGCTCCATTCTTTCTTAACCGCTTAGACCAAGAACTCGTGAAGCTCATAGGGTTAATGTAAAATATTGGAACCTCGTATTTTTGACTATTTTTCTTGGTTGGCTTGAGAAGTTGTTCAGCTAATTTATCCAAGCTTTCATCTGACTGACTTTGAAATTCTAACCATTTTGCGATTTTTTCGTTCTGAAGGTAGCCATCCATTGCATCTTGAAAACCAACAACACCATATTGGAAAATAGCATCAATCTCGCCAGATTTCATTATAATTTCTGGGAGAGTTATATAAAAATAGGGAAGATTCATATCAAAAGTACAATCTACAGGATTGTTAAAGCTCGCAGTTGTGGGTAAAATCGCTTTCAGTTCCTTTTGTAGCGATTCAGAAAACTCAGGAACAACAAGTCCATGATTTTCTGCATTGTTGGCTATCATAGCTCCTGGACCACCTGAATTTGTAATTATCCCTACTCGGTTTCCTTTAGGTAAAATTTTATTTGACAGGATTAGAGCAATATCCAAGAATTCTTGAACATAATCCGTTTTAATTACGCCCGTCTCTTTAAATGCGGCTTTATATATTCTTGAATCGCCCGCGAGTGACCCAGTATGGCTTTGCAAGGCTCTATTACCTCCTTGAGAACCACCAACATAAATCGCAATAATCGGTTTTATAGGAGTTATCTCTCTTGCCAATTCTAAAAATCTCTTTCCACGTTTTAACTCTTCGATGTAAAGCCCTATCACTTCTGTTTCTTCGTCATCCTTATAGTATTCCAAACAATCTACGATGTCAATATTTGCTTCATTTCCAATGGATAAGGCCTTGCTTAATCCCAAATCTAAATTTTCTGGATCATACCATATGTGTGCAGAAAGAGTTCCACTTTGAGACGCGATCGAAAAATTCCCTTTTTTCAAATGTTCCCAAATAACTATGTTAAACGCGCTGTTGTTTGAAAAAACCCCTAAACAATTTGGGCCCATAAAACGAATCCCATATTTCTGAGCAATTTCGTCAATTTCTTTTGTGAGAGTGTTTTTACGGTCGCCGGATAATTCGCGAAAGCCTCCAGATACTAATATTATCTTATCCACTCCTTTTTCTCCACATTCTCTAAACACTTGAGGAACAATTTTGGCTGTTAACACAATAACAACAAGATCGGGAATTTCAGGAATTTCTGAGATGGTTTTATATGCTTTAAAACCCATAACTGTCTCTAATTTAGGATGGATCGGATAGATCTTTCCAGAATATTCGGATTTTATTAGTGTCATGATTTGAATTGCTGCTAAAGAACCACCTTTATTATTAGCGCCATAAAAAGCGACACTTTTAGGATTTAAAAATCCTTGTAGGAAATGATCTCTGCTCATAAATCTTCACTTATCACAAAAAATATTTGATTCTTTTAATATTTAAATATATAAAATTATTAGCTTATACACATAAAATTTAAAAATAAAAGTTTAATCTAAATCTAAAAAAAAAAAGAAATTTTAATATTAGTTTACTATTCGGGTGGAGTTTGTCCAATTGATGTATAGGCTTCTTCTATAGTGGCCCAAGTCTCTATTGAATATTTAAATCCAGGGACTGCTAAATACATGTTTACCATAGCCATAGCACGTCTTCTAATTTCTTCTAATTTCCCTTCCTTTACCAGCGTTACACTAAGTGATTTTATACCGTCCATATCTGAATTTATAGCATTAGGCACAAGAGCTTCCCCAAAACTATCATCTGGTGGAAATTTTTTAGCAACTGCAATAGCTTTTTTTATCATCTCTGCTGTCGACTCACTAGGCCAACGAACAAAAGTAACTAAATAGGGCATTTATATTTCCTCTTTAGATTATTACATTTTTATATGGATTTTAAATAACTTGCAATTAAAATTAATTCAAATCTCTTATTTAAATATTTACATTCTTGTCAATAATATATGTGTGGAGTTAGAGATTAATCAAATTTAATAGCTCAAGAATAATATTTTCATTAACATATCAATCAAAAAGAGTTGAATTTTTAAAAATGGTAAGGATATTAACCAAGGAAAATGTAGCTCAGCTGCTCAACATGTCAGACGCGTTAAAATACGTCGAAGAAGCTTATAAACAATTAACTTTAGGAAATGCCTTTGTTCCTCAACGAATTGCTATTACAGATCCAGCTCCAGGATTAACACTGATAATGCCGGGCATCATTGGAGGCGAAATGAGCGCTCTAGCAACTAAGATTGTTTCGGTGTATAAACAAAACCCCGAAAAGTATAACATGCCGACTGTTTTAGCCAAGATTATGATTCAAGACATCAATACGGGAGATATCGTTGGAATTATGGATGGAAGCCTAATTACGGCAATGCGAACCGGGGCAGCAACTGGTGTCTCTGTAAAATACTTAGCGCGAAAAAATAGTACTACAATGGGTATTTATAGCGCAGGTGTTCAAGCAAGAAAGCAAGTAGCGGGTGTTTATTACGGGTTAAACCAAAAATTAGAAAAATGTAAAGTTTTTGATTTTAAAAAAGATATTGCTGAAGCTTTTAAAATCGAAATCGAAAAAGAATTAGGAATTGAAGTTGAGATCGTTGAATCTGGAGACGACCTACTGTCTAATACTGACATCATAGTCGCAGCAACCACGAGCACAACTCCCTTATTTTCAGGAGACAAAGTGACTGAGGGTACGCATATCGCTTCTATTGGCGCTCATGCCGCTGATGTTCGAGAATTAGATTCTACAACAATAAAAAGAGCTTCTTTACTTGTAGCTGGATTAAAGGAAGCTTGTTTAGCTGAAGCAGGTGATTATATAATTCCTATTAGTGAAGGGATTATTTCTGAAAATGATATAATTTCGATAGGAAATATTATAACAGGAAAGGTATCGAGTCGAACTTCTGAATCGGAGATAACTGTGTTTAAATCTGTAGGAATAAGCGCGCAGGATGTAGCAGTTGGAAAATTAGTTTATGATCGAGCCTTAAAAGAAGGTATTGGGCAAGATATTGATTTTTAAAGCATTATTTAAAATTTTTATTTTTAACCTTTCTAAATTTTTTATAAGAACGCGCATACAATGGTGAATGATAATGTGGAAACTCATTAAAATCATATAACAAATACACATAAGAATTTGAAAAAATTATTTAATGCGAATAAATTTATTTTATGAAATAAAAGTTTATTAAATTAAAAAAGGTAAATTGGCAATGAGTGAAGAAGGAGAAGAAAAGAAGGAAAATATCTTAGACAAACTGAATACCGCATTTATAGATTTCGTTGGCGGGGCTTTTGGAGAAAGTGGTAAAGATTTCATTGAAGATACTTCAGAGAAAATCAAAGAATTTTCCAGTGCTTCAATCAAACAATTTATGGAATTTTCTGATACAGTTATTGATAACCTTAAACTCTCAGAAAACGAGCAAGTAATGAAAATGCGAGATAGTGTTGAGGATCTATTAAAACAATCGGGACTCCTAGAAGAAGACGAAGAAGATTTCTAACTAAAAATGTTGTATAATTAATATATTTACTACTATTTTTCTATTTATTTTTATTTTCAAATATTAATAAGAAAATAGAAGCTCACAACTAAAAAATAAGACTAAAGCACTTTTTTATCCTTTAAGAACGACTTAATTTCTTCTTTTGTAGCGTTAAACAGTTCAGAGATTACTGTTAAGGATATATCCTCGTCCATTCCTAATTTTGTATAATCTTCAAACAGTTTTACCCATGTTTCTTTTTGAGTGTACTTATCTGGATGTTCTTTTTGGACATGGCTCCAATAAGGATGTTCTAGTTTAATACCGCAATAAGGACAAAAGCGTGTTTCGTTTTCAGGCATAACTCTAACCACTATCGTATAATGAAATAAAATTTATTTTGAATAATTTTAATAAAATACTATTTGCTTAAAAAATTATCAATTTTCAAAATATTAAATGGGAAAAAGCTTACAATTCTTACTTAAAAACAATAAATTCCTTAAAAGATGCTCCTTCCTATAATAAAGGATATTTTCCATCCCATACAACTTTTCTATAATGATCTGGGTCTGTATCTCCTTCGGTATTAATAAGTAGAATTCTAGATTCGCTAGATAAATTCATTTTCGATTTAAGATCGCCGTAACTGTTATTTTGAAGTATTTCTGCCAATAAACCTAAACCTACTGCTCCTGATTCTCCTGAAATTATTTGAGGGTCGCTTGGTAGCGGATTACCATAAATTCTCATACCTTTAGCGGCTATATCGTCTGAGCATGAAATAAAGATGTCGGAGTAATCTCTTAACACATCCCAGGCAATTATGCTAGGTTTGCCACATGCAAGTCCTGCCATGATCGTTGATAATTTCCCTTTAACCGAATGCGGATTATTATCACCAATCTTCGCAGATTTATACAAACACGCAGCGTTATGCGGTTCGATTACAACAGTTATGGGTCTTTGTTTGCCTACTTTAGTCATAAGATATCCTTGAACACTTGCAGCTAAAGATCCAACCCCTGCTTGTAGGAATACGTGAGTAGGTGTGGAACTACCCTCAATTTTTAGCTTTTCAAAAACCTCGTCAATTAGAGTTGCATAACCTTGCATTATCCAGGTTGGAATTTTAGTATATCCTTCCCAAGCAGTATCTTGAATTAAAACGCCATTATTTTCAATTGCAAAATTCGCAGCTATTTTTACTGTCTCATCGTAATATTCGTCCGTAACGATAACTTGGGCGTTTTCTTTTTTAATATTATTAACGCGAAACTTGGACGTGCCTTTAGGCATAAATACGATGGCTTTTTGGTCAAGTTCTCTAGCAGCCCACGCAACACCTCGCCCGTGGTTTCCATCTGTGGCCGTAACAAAAGTTAATTCTCCAATTTTCTTTTTATGTTCGGGCGATTTTAAGTCGTCAAATGACAATTCGCTAATATCAATATCGAATTTAAGACTAAGATAGAATCCAATTGCGTACGATCCTCCTAAAACTTTGAACGCATTCAATCCAAATCTATAGGATTCGTCTTTTACCCAAATTTTATCTATATGTAATTTATTGGCTAAACCATCTAACGAACGGAGTGGCGTTGGTTGATATTGAGAGAACTTTTTATGGAAATTTCTGACTTTTTGGATAGTATCTATAGACATAAAATCAGTAGATGCTTTCTCAATTGATGGATCTCTTGAGCGATAATTGAAAAAAAATCTAATTCCTTTCATTTCACCATTTCCTTTTCAATTGTTTTCGCGTTAACTTTCTCACTTCATTAATTGCCCAAAATATAAATACACAGCAAGTTTTTGACCAGATATTGTTTTGTCTGTACTCGAGGAATCCATTGGGATCGCTGAAACTTACGCCGCATAAATCTGAACAAACAACAGAATCAAATTCGTTTTCAAATTCCGACGCGAATTTAGCTGCTTTGAGGTATGCGATCGGAATTAAAGTGTTATCCATCCTTTCTTGCCCCCCTAAAATCACTCCAATCGCCGCACAAGCCCCTACCACGGTCCCACAAGCGCCCATCCATCCTTTCTGTGACTTATAACCGCCAAGTCCACCAGCTAAAGGAATCATCATGTTATTATATACGCCATCGTGCAGACCCAAAATGTCCAAAATATTCGTTAAAGTTATTTCAGAACAATTCACGCCTTCTTTCATTTTAGGCAGCGAATGTTCTAATTCTTTAATTTTTTCGTCAAATAAAAGTTTATAATCTTTCTCAGTCAACATAAAACACTCCATTTTATTTATTCTTCATAATGTATCACTTATTTATTGACAATATCATTTAAATAATGATAAATATAAATCTTTAATGAATAATAACTGAATTGATTAGATTATTTTCTCTCTTAATTTAAAGTAGTTTTGATTTGCTTTCATGACAGTCTTTCCTTATAGGTTATTTCACGCGAAATTTGATAGGCTCTTGAAGAGGATACCTTTAATAGGCAAAATCCTATCGTCAATTATTAGTATTTTTGAGATATTAATACTAGAAATTTTCAGATTTCTCGATAATAAGTTTAACATTAGCACTATCAATATAGTAAATAGGTACATCCTTAAGAAAAGATGGGGCGGAAAGGTTGTTCCATTGAACATAAACTTTGATGTTGACACTAAATTTCTCCCTTCTCAAGAAATCTTAGAACTTTTAAGTAGATCTAATGTTGTTGGAATAGGAAATTGTTATTGTAGAGAAACGCAACGGAAACATTCAGATGAGCCTAATTGCGATCATCCTATTAAAACTTGTATCCATATCGGGTTTGGAAGTTCTTTACACGAGATCCCCTATAAATCCGAAAATTTGGAAAAAGTTCCAAAGGAAGAAATCAAACAGCTTCTAGAAGAATGCGATCAGAGAGGACTTGTCCACCAAATTATATATTTCCCTAATCCCGAATTTTATTACGTAGTATGTAATTGTTGTCCGTGTTGCTGTGTAGTTATGAATAAATTCTTAAAAAGCGGCTCGCCTCAAATGATTAAAAGCGATTTTATAGCTTATAGCGACTCAGCAAAATGTAATAATTGTGGATTGTGCGAAGAATATTGTAATTTTGGTGCAAGAAAACTTACAAAAAATAAATTAAATTTTATACCAGATTTTTGCTTTGGTTGTGGGTTATGTGTTTCCAAATGTCCAGAAAAAGCCATAAAATTAAGAAAGAAATCAAAATTCTAAATGTTTTGAATTTCTTTTATTGTAATAATAGCGTAAAAATAAATACAATTATTATTATTATTAAATTTATAGGAATAGTATTGGACTTGTTCTAATTATAATTTATAATGAAAGAACTGTACGAAATAGGAATTGTTTTCCGAGGATTTATTCTTGTAAGTTCTTGAAATGCAAGCCGCAAATTACAATGTAGAGGAACCAGTTATTTTATATGGTTTAGTAGACAAAAAAAAGAAAGAAGTTATTATTTTTTGCTTAAAAAAGCTTTAGTAGAAAATACTTTTTTATATTTAGAACTCTCTTTTAAAAAGATAGGAATATCTTTTATAGGATTATTTCGCAATTTAAAAATGCTCAATTTTAAAGTTTTGAATGTACTTGGAATTGACTTTAAATTATTATTATTTAAATATAACGATCTAAGATTCTTAAGATTTCCAAGTGACGAAGGTAAACTTTCTATCTGATTATAGGATAAATAAATCGACTCCAACGAAGTTAGGCCCCCTATATTAGATGGAAGGATTTTAATCTTATTATTTGATAAATATAGTTTTTTTAAACCATGTAAATTTATTATTGAGTCCGGTAATGTGGTTAGGTAATTATTGTCTAAACTTAAAGCAGAAAGATTTGAAAACTTAAATACTTCTTCTGGTACTTCGTTCAATTTACAACTATCTAAATTTAAGTAATTTATTTTTTCGAATGATCTTAACTTTGAGAAAGAATTAAGTTGTTCTAAACCTATTAAAACCTTTTCTAGTTCTTTATCATCGTGGATTCTTCTTAAATTAATTAAAAAAGATGCGTTATTATTTTTGTAACTAATAATTTTTTGCTTGAAATCTTCTAAATAAACTTTTCTAACGTTAATAACGTAAGGGGACCAGCTATATCTTTTGTTATCGTTTTCCCACTCTAAAGATTCTAAGACTTTCTCTTTTAAATCGTACGGTAATTTCGCGCCTACTTGAAGGATTAAAACCGCAAGAGTCTGATGGGCGGATAAATCGCCCGACTTGTTTGCATGTTTAATAAAATCATCTAAATGTTCCTCTAAAACCACTTTACTTAGCACGTTTCTATCGTTTTGATATTCTGACAATACGATGCCGCATCTTTCAAAAAACATTTCTATCCAATAATAATGTTCTTCCATCATAATATGAATTTTTTATCACCAATAAAAAAGAATTTTTTATTATTATATAAAAAAAAGGAGTATTAATAATTATCTAAATCCGAATACCATATGAAATGACCTTCTATGTCCTTATATCCAGAAGTAAAATGTTCTCGGGCTTCGTCGGCAGTCATTCCATTGAATAATCTCTTAAACATAAGTTCTCGTTTTGCCTTGCTTGAAACAGTACTTTCAGCATACCCTAGCACCTTTATAATATATTCGTCCGAAGCTTCTTTTCTAAATAAATAAATAGCAATTTCTCTGCCGAATTGAATCTTTGCGCTTGATATGCCTCCCCATTTACCTTCAATCAAGCGTATTATTTCCCGTTGTCCAAATAACGGTAAAAACGAATGTACCTTTGCATAAGTTATGTCTTTAATCCCTGTCTTTAATATCGTTGATACCATTTCAAGTAAATACTGTTTTCGCAGTACGGTATAAGAAGGGACTTCGAATAAAATTGGTATCAAAGAGCGTAGAAAATCTTTAGTCTTAGTTTTAAAACATTTATTAATATCTTGTCTTCTATATCCTTCCATAATTAGTTGTTTTATAACGGGTTTTAAAAATATTTCTCTAGCTTCAATAAAACCTCCATAACGCTCGTTCATTCTATTATGGATTGTATTTATTGATACATATATTCCATGATATTCCAATTCAATTTTAATTTCAGAAACCTTTAAACCTTTTGCAATGCACTCAGCCAGTAACCTTATCGGAATATGAATCTTACGACCCCCTTCACCCCCAGGCTTTGTATTGAATCCTAAAGAGGGGTCTCGCGTATTATCTTTTTTAATCCAATCTCTCTCTCTTTGACGCATTGAATTTGGATCCCAATGAACTTCAACAACCTCCCTTTTGAACCAATCGTCAATATCGCCATCAATTTCATCCGCTCCATATTTTGTTGCTATATCTGCGATAGCATTATGTATGCGTTGATTTTCTGTATCATCATCTAAAGCTATGTCCTTGTACCACTCCCAACGAGATTCTAAATCATCCATGGTAAAACCGTACAGCTTCCTTCCTTCAATTATTTTTCCGTTTTCCTCTTTCAATTCCGTGATACGATAGACTATGCCAGTCCAGACATACTTCTTTCTGTTGTTATATATTTTATCTACATCCGATGGATCACTTACATAATTCTGAAAATGAAGTTGGCGAAACTGAAGTCTACTCCTATCAAGACTTTCCATGTAATCGTCAACGACAGTCTTTACAAGTCCATCGACCTTCTTTAACATTTCCTCTCTTACTTGTCTTGCGTTAAACCAATCAGTAAATGATTTTGTTGGGCTATTACTCAGAAACGCTTTCTTACCCGTCTCTTCTTCGTATTCTCTTATGGTATCAAGATCGTACCCTCCATCATATCTAATTTGAGGGCCTTCCATCATATCTAATTTGAGGGCCTCCCATATAAAATCTTCTTTTCATGATTTTTATCTCAAATTTTAGTTAAATAATATTGTCTTTTTATTTAAAAGAATAATTCACGTTGATCGCTTACATTGTACCACGTACAGTTTAGTGACTCATCGGTTGCTATTAGGTTTATCGAAGGTTCTGAACTCCAATGTGAGTTGTTCGCTGGAGAGTTAATTGTAATTTGAGGTATAGTATACCAAATGGGAAGATGGTCTTGAGAATCAGGTTTAGCAAGAGTACTAGTAATATTATACGGAGTATCACCGATACCATCGTCGTCTGCATCTACTCCGCCATAATCGTCCCAATAATTACCACTTGTGGTTTCATTCCATTTAGTATCGTACCCGTCGTCAATTGCATTTATCAAATTTTGCTCAAATTTATTATACACTACCGTATTATTGTTTCCGGTTATGGAGATTGCCGTACCATAACAATTTCGCAATGTATTGCTTGTTATGGTGTTATGATCGCTGCCTACTCCCAACTTTATACCACTTTTACAATTACTAATTGTGTTATGATAAATATAATTGTAATCACAATATGATTCCAATTCAATACCGCTTTTGGGACCACGTTTTATTAAATTATTATTTATAGTGGTAAAACTAGCCCTTAATCTTATTACAGAAGAATCCATGATACTTAATGAAAAAGTATTATTTAGAATTTTATTGAATTGATTGTCATAAATCGTCAACACAGCATTATTAAAGGTATTATTTTCAACAATATTATTATCGCAATTTTCAAATAACCAGAATTTCGCTGCTAGCTCCCATATATTATCTCTAATAATATTATCATCGCAATAATATCTCATTCTAATTCCTACTCCATAAGTTTCAATACGATTTTTTAAGATGTAAATATTATTGCAATAATATTGTAATTGTATAGGTCTATATACTTCAAAAGTATTATTCGAAATTGTTATATATTCGCAATACTCTAGCACCAAACCAGCAAGGGCAATGTTGAGTAATTTACAGTCATCAAAGATGCCGTTTCTTACGTTATATAAAAATATCCCGTTTTCTGAATCGTGTGTATTTAGAAAAGACGAATTTTTAATTATAAAAAAGTCGTTGGTATTTCTAATCTCTATGCAACCGTCAGTAGATTGCATATTCATAGTAACATTCTCAATAGTGTACGGTTCGTTGATGGTTCCTGAACCTGAGCACCAATCGTATGTATCCTTTGTATCCGACCAATTATTATCTATTGTGATTTTATTTGTTAAAACCCAGTAACTGGCCATTTTTAATTCGTTATACCCACCCCTACCTTCGGTTAAAACGCCAAAAACTGTTGATCTATTGAACTGTCCGTACAATATGGAGAAATTTATTAAAACTATGATTAAAATATAAAATCTTCTTTTCATGATTTTTATCTCAAATTTTAGTTAAATAATATTGTCTTTTTATTTAAAAGAATAATTCAAAATAAAAACTTTATGATGAGGTTCTTATCAATTTTCTTGATAAGAAAAAAAATAGAAAAATACGAACTAAGTTTGTTCAATAGAAATTTTTTCTTAAACTATTCTAATAACATCCTTAATCCTTGAACTAACTGGACCGGAGAGATGCCGTACAAAAATGCTCTATGCATGGTTTTAATATCGCTCTCAACTTTAGCCGCTTCTTTACCCTCCTTCTCGTACGAACGCGCTATCTCTTCTAGCTTTTTATACGTCTCTTCTTTCGAACCGCCTAACTTACCGAAATGACCCCCAAAAGCGGTGAACATGTTGTGCATTAGCTCGAGGTCTTTGTCCGAAAACTCTTCTAAGCAATCGCCGCAGACCACGCCAAACGATTCTCCGAGCCTTTTGATTTTAACTTCTGAGCTTTCACAGTTATTACATATGGCACACTCAACCGAGCATACTTTTTTCCTATTGGTTACAAGTTCAGGTGTAATCATGTTACAAAAATCGATCTCCCTTATTTAAAGAAAAATTTTCTACTAACGATTTCTACGAATTGTTATTTTAACTTGTTAAAAAGAAAAGAAAACATGGTTTGATTTACCTATTTTATTTATTTTCTATCCGAGCACAATTTAAATTGAGATCGAACAAAACTTTAAAGATTTTATCTTTTTTTACAATTACAATATCTATTTTTTGTTGCAAACATTTAAACCTTTCCACTTAGCCGGATAAGTATTGTGCAATTATCTTTTTTTTAAACTAAATTATTATGGCAATTTTTTGTTTAAATACTTTCGTTGCTTTGTTGTTTTAATGCTTACTCAAGAAACAATAGGTCAGATCGAAACCTTAAAAAAACAAGAATTAACTTACGACCTGCCTTTTTCCAAAGCGTTTGGTTCGATCGTAAAAAAATTAGAGTTGCCCGAGATGGCCATGTATAAGGAAGAGTGCCAAGATTTACTCTGTCGAGTTCACTCCCGCATCAAGATATATACGAAGTTTAGTAAAGTGTGGTTGTTAGCTCCCATTGTTGTCTACGCTGTTTTTCGGTCGAAGGGAGCGATAATTAAGGCACGCGACTTCTGCCGGGCTTCAAATATTCCTTTAGGCGATTTCAAGGAAGGGTTACTCATCGTCAATCCAGTTTATCTCGAGTACGCTGAGCGCAACTGCGTAGAGTCTGTCTCTCAATTGATCGCTAAAATTATCGCCCAATTTAACTTGGATTCTACCTTTAAGGATGTGACCAGAGAAATATTTAGAAGGTTCTTCTCGTTGTTTAAAAACACGAAAGACAACATCGTGGCGGGGTTGATTATTACGCTCTCGTTCGTGGTTCTCGACTTCAAACTACCGGCTTTTTCCGAAATGTTCGAAGCACTCGGAACAGATATAACCAGAGCTCATTACCATATAAGGCGAAAGATTTTCTTGCCGAACCAACTTGGGGACTTCATAGGCTTTGCAAAATCAAGGGAACGGCTTAAACAATTCTTGCTTACAAAAATTTAGTTTAGAGATGGTTTATTTTTATTTTTTTTATTTTATCTTGTCTTTACTGAATTAAAGGATCCTTGGAAATTTAATTTTTCTTTAAATAATCTCGCCAGTATTTGCGATAAAAACACTTTTAAAAAAAAATAGAAAAATACGAATTAATTAACAGGTAAAAGCGGTGATAAGAAATCAATTCCCTAGAAATTGTACAAAAAGTAAAAATGAAAGTAAAAAATAATAGAAGTTCAGTCGTCAATTTAGAGCCAAGTAATAGCGATCCCGTCAACTGGGATCTCTTGGTTAAAAAGTACGCAAAAAAGAGGTAGTTAGCGTGAAAAAATTGCGAAACATTGAGTGGCAGAATTATCGGCACCCTGAGTTCCTTCAGTCTCTAATTATTAGCGTAAACGAGCTGAGATTCGTTAAATTGTTCTTAAAAGGAGGTGCTGCTTCTTTAGTGAACGAGGTCTTGCGGGAGCGAAAAACTAAACAGTTTAACTACCATCGAAACAACGGCTTAAAAAACTATAACAAACCCGAAAAAATTAAAGCTTAACTCACTATTTTTTTTCTACTCTATTTTTAAATTTTCATTAGCAATTTCGTTCTATCCATATTCAGGCGTTAATCGTTCGCGGTTTATGTTTTTAAAAATTAAATCAATTAAATCTTTAAAGGACTCTACAACACCTACTCCTTCTATTGCAATAGTTTTTTTTGTTTTTAGATTCTTAAATTTTAAATGGTTTATATCTTCTAAAAACTCAGGAGGGCTAAATTTATCTGGCAAATCTTGCTTGTTAAACGCTATAACTTTAGGAATCGTAATAATTACATCTTCGAAAAAACCACGTAATTCTTTCCAAGACGTTAAATTTCTATCGTAAGCACTTTGCTGCGAATCTGCTACGAAAATAACTCCGTCGATAGCTTGAAAAGAAATTGGTCTGGTAATTAAGTAAAAGTCCTGCCCAGTTGTAGAATAAAGGTGGATCTTTAGGTGCCATTGTTCGATTTCGAATTCAATAGTGCCGTAATCAAAGAACACCGTCCTATTAATACTGTTGGTTACGTTTAAGACTCGATCTTTCTTACCAAAATGGTTCAATAACGACTTAATAGTTGTTGCTTTTCCCGAAAGGGCGGGTCCAAAATAGCAAATTTTCAACAGAATACTTCGAGTTAATTGGTCTATTATCATCTTCTACTTAATTAAATTGGTTTTTGCTTTAAATATTATATTATAAACATTTGAAAATTTGAATTTAAACCTTGAAGTAATTATTATTAAAATTAACATATCTCGCTATTTATGGTATTTTTCGCTCATTTTTACGATGAACGACCCAAACTTAGCGATATCTTCGCTATATATTTGCTGGAACGCTGTCATATTTTTAAGCGCTGCTTTTTTAAAAGCGTCTTGCCACATCGAAACCATCTCGATATCGGTCATTTTATATTCCTTTTCTGGGACCAAATGACCCATAAAAACTATCAAATGAGGGCACAGAGGGCCTCTTGGTCTATAGACGCAAATCGTTTTTCCACAAGACTTGCACTCTCGGCTAACGTATAAGTAATACTGGTGTTCGAAACCTTGCTCAGGCACTTTAAAAATTCCTTTCCAAAAAAATTCCACTTCTAAAAGGTTTTGACACTCGCACTTTACTTTCAAGTCTTTAGGTACGCCTCCTATTAGTTCCCCAAACCCGTCTAAATTACTGAAATCGGAAGCAATAAAGAAAAACTTTAAAATATACCACCAATCCTTGTTTTCAAAGGGTTTAACGCGTCGATATCCGAATTTCTCTACGATTTCACTCGAATTTAGCTCTATTTCTCCAGATAAAAGCAGTTGTTCGTCAATGTAGTCGGTAGCGTCTAATTGGTAAGAAAATTCTTTACCTCTCCAATAATCTAACTCTGGTAGAGCGGTAACTATCTCCTGAGGGTCATTACTAAAGACCTTCTGAATTATCTCAGAATTTCCAGTAGCACTATTCGCTTCTTTATCGTCTCTAATATAGAACTGTACGTCGTAGAACGGCCAAAATACCCTCTCCTCGCCCGGAAGACTTGCTGATACTACGCACTCGACTTTATCTCGAACTAACTCGACCGCTTGCATGTACTTATCAAACTGTTCTTTAGGTTCTCTTTCAGCCTCTACGTTGATAAGCACCAACTTTTTGCCTTCTTGGGAGATTAGAGCCCCAAGTCTTTGGATTAAAAACTCGAACTTTACCTCCCAAGCTTCGTTTCTATTATTAATATTTTTCAACCTCTGGTTTGCTTTAAAAATTATATCTATTATTCTAATAAACATTAATATTGACGGTTCAATAAAAAGAAAATTTTTAGAATTTAACGCTCGTTTTTATTTCTTTCTTAAAATTCGCTTTTGAACTACGTAATGAGTTCTTACGGGGACGCCGTGAGGAAATATAGTTTTTATCGCTCGGTCGTTGTTAGCATAAATTGTAGTTCCCTCGTAGTAATCGAACCCGAACATGGACGATAGAAACTTCCCGATGTTGTGAAGCGCGGAGAAAACTCCTCTTCCGGTGTATTCTTTTTTTACCATAGCCGTGTCTACGTTCATGTGGGTTAACTTCTCTCCGTTCCAAAGTTGATACAAATTCGGTTGACACATAATAACTCCTACCAACTCGTCAGTCTTTCGGTCGAAACCGAAGGCAGCCATGGGGACTATTTTTTTGAGGTCGCAAGATTCCCAAGTTTCTCGGAATCCAGAGATGTCGGCGTACTCTTCTGGAACCTCTTCGCTAGATACTTTAAGAAATTCATTGGTCTGAGCGTACGCGTTCATAAATTCGTCGAATCTAGTCCGACCGCCCGGCGCGTCGGCAAGCACGGCGTATAGAGATTGAGACGCTAAGTCCATTATTTGGTCTTTTAAATCCCTTATTTCGTCGAGAAGCAAAAACCTGACCACTATTTCTTCGTCTAGATCCTTACCCTTGGCCCACCTTTTTAGGAAAGTGTCAAGGCAAGAATACTTCGAGTCTTTTTTGTAGCCTAACTTTTCCAAGTGTTCCAGAATCTTTGAGTCTGGGTCTCCGAACGCTATACCGCTCATCATTGGAGCGTCGAACCCTTCGGTCTGAATACCAATCCCGCCGATGTATTTTGGGTAGTTAATTGGACCGCGGAGCTTCTTCTTTTTGTTTTCCCGAACGAATCTTTCGCACTCGGTCATTAACGCCTCACAAGTTTCTATATCTTGAGCGCTAAGCCATCCAAAAGTAGGACAATTCATCCCGTAGCTTTTGTACTCCTCGTCGATTTGGCAAGAAACAAAGCCTGTGGTTCTTTTGTTTTGACTTGCCACGAAAAATTTTATTTTGTTTTCAGGATTAGAAAATTTACTTTCGAAATAATTAACTATTTCAGACACGATTTTAGGCTTCAACCTCTCGTCCGGCACGAACAACGCTTCTAACAACGCAGATCTTATTTGAGACGAGTCCCTTACTTCTATTACTTCTGTTTTTGTAGATACTAATTCCATAAATCAAATTCACCTCTAAATATCGAAATCTTAAATTTAAAGCCTTATAATCAAGAGTATATTTAAAGGAAAAATCCTTAAACTTAATGAATTAATGGATAAATCAATGTTT
>JAUWZT010000208.1 GCA_030615145.1 Promethearchaeota archaeon
CCCAAAAGAAATTCAAGCAGAGTATCCTGTTTTTAGAAAAATAAATCTTACTCTAATAATTTTAGTTGTAATTCTATTAGGAATAAATATAATATTTTTTATGTTAAATATAATAAATTAAAAAAAAAATTCATAAATCTGATGAAAATAAAATGACAGAATCAAATAAAAATTCATGTTGTAGTGATGGTACTGATACGGTACAAAATATCTTAAGTGTTCTTGATATTAGAATTCTTATTAACGAACCATTATGTACTGGTTGTGGACTATGTGGGGAAATATGCCCTTTTGGTTTACCTAAACCAAGTGATAATGGAAAATATGAAATAAAGAATCCAGAACTCTGTACTGAATGTAGTGCTTGTCAAAGAAACTGTCCTACTCATGCTATTATTATGCGAGAGCATGTAGGGTGTGGATGTTTATGGGACGCGCGACAACGAGTAAAAAGCAAAGGAAACAGTTGTAATTGCTCATAAAAACAAATATAAAGTTCAAATTATATTAAATTTGATGAGATCTATGACGCAACAACACGATAATAAATTAAAAGTAGATATTTACGTTCCTTTAGACGCATGTGCGTGTGTATGGGACGATTTTATGAATCGGATGTTTGAAGTACTTACTCCTTATATAAAAAATATTGACTATAATACAAAAAACTTAAACTCCGAAGAAGCTCGCAAATTAAAGCTACACGGAAATTGCGTTGTTGTTAATGGTAAAATAAAATTTACTAGTTCCTATTTACTCAAAAAAGAATTACCAAATTTACTTAAGGAAAAAGATCTAATGTAGATTTTTATTTTAAAATAAATTTTATAGAGGTTAAAAAAAATTAAAAAAATCAATTTTGAAATAAGCATACCAACTAAGGGACTACAACAAGGAAAAAAGTATACTGTTTATGTAAAAGATAACGCTTCATTTATCGAAACCTTAGCAATGGTTGATAAAATAGAGATGGAAGCTCCTAAAGAATCTATATTCCCTATAAATGAGGGATACATTCACAATTATCTGCAGTTGTTTGTAAACTTCGAAGAGAATTCTATCTATGATGATGTAGGAATTTATGCTTATGGTCCAGATGAAAATGGAATTATGCGTAGATTTAACCCAATTCGAGAAAACATAGAATTTAACCTGTATCCAGATAGTGCAATCCAACTACAACCCGATGTTGGGTGTTGATGAGAAAAAGTGAAAAATAGACTCGATATCGGAAATTTTAAGACATTTATTCGTAAAAAATACGGAAAAAATAACGAGTATTTTGCCCATTACTTTAAGAAATACGAATCTTAATTTTTTGGATGAAGTCTTTCAATAAACGATAGTGAAAGATGGACAATAGGAATGCCTCCTAAATATTCTCTTTTAAAAAAAGATGAAAAATTTTAATTTGAATGTGAAAATTAGCTAAAATAAACATAAGTAAGGGAAAGGAAGTAATCTTGGATAAAACTAAATTAATTGTTCTTTGCACGGGAAATTCAGCACGCAGTCAAATGGCAGAAGCTTTTTTAAGGAGATATGCGAGCAAGCGTTTTGACATCTATAGTGCGGGATTTGTGCCTAAAGGAGTTAATCCTTATACAGTTAAAGTTATGGAGGAAATTGGGTATGATATGAGTAGCCATTACTCAAAATCGTTAAATCAATATTTAGATAAAATACACTTTAAAATAGTAATCACAGTCTGTCAAAAAGCGGAAGAAATGTGCCCTATCATTCCCGGTGTGGAAATTAAATTGTATTGGCCTTTTGAAGACCCAGCTTCGTTTGAGGGCACAGAGAAAGAAAAACTTATCAAATTCAGAGAAATTAGAGATAAAATGCACGAACACGTTAAATCATGGTTAAAAGAAAGAGGAATTGTAAATTAATAATTTTTAAAATATGAAATTTAAAAAACTGGTCTTAATTTTACGACTTGATATTAAATGGATTTCTTCTCTCATTTTTTAATTGGAATATTAATTAGCATTTTCACTCTGAATAAATTGAGCTTTAGTATTGTCTTATATGCTGGTGTGATGTCTGTTTTAGCTGACTTCGATGTCATTTTAGAACCATTACAATTAATAAAAAAATCAAATCTTTTAGCACATAAAGGAATTTCACATTCTTTTTTCTGCGCGGCAATTGTTACCGCGATTACAGGAAGTATATTTTCAATAATTACAGGAGAACAGTTCTTTCTAACATGGCTAATCGGATTCTTATTTTATAGTATGCACAATATACTCGATTTTCTTACAGCCTCCAAGATTCCGATATTATACCCACTTTCAAAAAAAAGATATCGATTTTTTATCGATAGGGCAATAAATATTTTCTTAGCAACAATATCTGTAAGTATTATATTATTTTACTCTATAATTTTCTTCCTCTGGCTAGAGTTATTTTTTTCAAACTTGGTAAATTATTTTTTAGGTTTTTATGTCGTGTATTTTACTTATCGAATTTTAACCAAAATATGGGTCCAATTCAGATTACCTAAAAATATGTATTACATTCCAGGAATCTTTCCTTTCACTGATATGGTTTACGAAAATAAGAAATCAGAGGAACTTTTATCATTTAAACTGATTAAAAAATTCCAATTTCGTTCGAAGAATTCTAAATTGATAGAATCTGAGATAAAACTGTTTTCCAATGAAATGAAATTGTTTGAAAAAGCAGTTTTGTTAAGTAAGAAATATTCTTTTTTTTCCAAATGGGAATTTATTATACCAGTTATCAAGAAAGATGAAAAAAACATCATTGTGATATTATTTTTAACCGAAAGTTTTATGTCAGGTCATGTGTACTCTCTTAAAATTGTATTTGATTTGGTTAAAAATAAACTAGTTAATGAGGTTGAAAGTTTCAATTATAGAGTAAAATCTAACAGATAATTATAAAGAATAAAACTTACATTTTAGAAATAAATTTAAATTTATAAATATATTGGATTCAATTTGACATTAATTATGTAAATCAAATAGTTAAAATAATAAATAATAAAAAAAAAAAAGATTTAATAAATATTCTATTAATTAAACTCCCAGTCAGTCCAAGTTGGGGTCTGATACACTCCTGTTGCTATTTCAGGGGGGTAAATTGAGCCAAAGGAAGGTACTACGATTTTAGTTCCACCTGCTTGCCACTGACAAAATAGAGTATATCCATACGGATATCCTTCCAAGATATCGTGACTTTCTGTGAAAACAGCTAATCCACCTGCTCCTGCAAGAGGGTTTGCTGTTGTGATTGTTTCAATTGTAGTGACAATTGTATCCGCGTTGAATGATTGTGCTTCGTCAAACGCCCAAGCATAAAGGTTTATAGCGTCGTAACTGCCTACTGCCGTATAAATTGGTTCATGATCATATTTTGCTTTGTAAGCGTCCCAAAATGGGATGGATAAATCAGTTTTATTTGTACGATGTAATGATTGTAATATGGTTTCAAATTCACAATTACCAGTAGAATCAGTCCAGAACGAATCTAATTGAGATTGAACATCGATACCAATTACAACAAATCCTGGTTTTTGTGACTTATAAGAACTCATCATTAGTATACCACCTTGAGCGGAAATAACAGGGATTAAAATTTGTGTACCATTAGTATTGATTGTTGTCATAAAACCATCCATATCGCTCTGTAAAGCGGTGATAGGATAAGCTACCTTAGCAACTACAGAAAATCCAAATTTGGGAAGATTTTCAACAAGCGCATCGACCAGAGGCTCTGTCCAATCTAAGTCTTCGTAGAGAATACCAAATTTATGTATCGGTTTGTCAGCATAAGCGGCAGTTGATAATGCGCCAGCATAATATGCTAAAAAGGCAATAATTTCTGCCCCTAAAGAGGATGAGTTAATAGGCATATTTCTAAAGAAATATTTGTATCTATCGTAATCGTCAAGGACATTCTGGCAAAAACTATCAGTAGCAGCGCCTGTACCGATAAATGGAATAGAGGCATCCATGACTTTCTCTATATAGACTGCTAATGATTCAGTTCTGAATCCACCTAGAAGGAATTGGGCTCTCTTATAATTAATGATTCTTTCTGCGGCAGCAACTCCTTTTGTTACATCTAGATTAGGGTTAGATTCGTCAGTATCATCGGCTGTAATTCCAATGTAATAAGTTTTTCCGTCAACTTCAATACCATCATCTTGGTTAATCTCGTACGCAGCCAAGAGTGCGCCCTCTAAAGCGCCTTCTCCTTGAATGTCTGTCAATCCACCAAGTACGCCTATCCTAATGATTTGATCTTCAGTTATGTCCGATGGAGCACCAGGGCAATCTGAGGCAGTCCATTGGTACGGAGTAATAACCATTATTACGATAACTACACCACTGATAATAATTACGGCAGCGAGAACTATGGCTAAAATTCTTTTAGTTAATTTTTCCATTTCTTAATCACTTTTTTGGATAAATTTTTGTTTAACATTATCTAATTCAGATAAACATCTATTTAAAGGTTTAGAATTTTATCATTAACACTAATCGAAAATTTGAGAAGAAAAACAATCTTCAATTTTGTCCAACTTAAATATGAATAAGTTTTTTAAATAATGAAGTCAAATTATTTTTAATATAATTTATTATTTGTATCAGATAGTCGAATATTAAGTTAATAACTTAATGATATTTTATTTAGCTAAAGTTAATGGTGTTTATTTTAATTGAGTGATGTTATATTAGATTTTTTGATATTCGGAACGATTCAAGGTTCAATTTATGCTTTGCTTGCTATTGGATTTTCTTTAGTATATGGCGTAGGGGGTATATTAAACCAAGCTCATGGAGCATTTTACGTAATAACCATGTACCTATTTTATTGGTTTTATATCAATTTTGCTGGTTTTGGCTTATTTGTAGGAATGATTGTTGGAATAATTGTATGTACTATTGTTGGAGGGTTGATTTATTTACTTCTTATTAAACCAATAAAAGATAGTCATGTAGGAGTGGTTATTGTAACATTTGCATTTGCTTTCTTTATTGAGCAATTTGTTAAAGTTACTGTTGATTCAATTTATCACGATATGCCTCCTCTCATACCAGGATCTATTGAATTTTTTGGAGTTAGTATCTATTATCATTATATTTTAATAGTAATAGCATCACTTTCAGTAATTTCATTAGTTATTTTATTTATTAATAAATCAAAGATCGGTAAGTCAATACGAGCAGTAGCTCAGGACGCAGAAGCAGCATCGCTGATGGGGATTAATGTCGATAGAATTCTTACCTATGCTCTTATGATTTCTGCTTTTCTCGCTGCTGTTGCGGCTGTACTAAATGTTCCAGTTGATATTGTTGCCCCCCATATAGGATGGTCAATTCTTCTAAATTCATTTGCCATTGTAGTATTGGGCGGTTTAGGTAGCTTACATGGTAGCGTAGTAGGAGCTTTTATTATAGCATATGCAAGAAGTTATACAAATTATTTTATTAGTCCTGTGTTAAGTGCTCTAATACCAATTATAGTAATTGTTATAATGCTTGTATTAAGACCTAGAGGATTATTTGGGAAAAAAGAGATAGATTAATTAGAAAAAAATAGAGTTTAAAAAAGGTGATAAAAATAGTAAAAAAATTAGAAGAAAAAATCTCTGGCTTTCCAAGCTACATGAGAGATTGGATTAAGACTTTTAGAGGTAAAATAACCATAGTTTGTCTTATAATATTAAGTCTTATTCCTTTATTAACTCAAAATCCATATTATATTGGAATCTTTTTAACTTTTATGATCTATACGATTTTCGCTGCGAGTTGGGATTTTTTAGCTGGTTTTGTTGGACAAATTAGTTTTGGACACGCGATTTTCTTAGGGATATCAGGTTATGTTACAGCTTATACTATTGTTAATTTCAATCTTTCATGGTGGCTTGCACTTTTAATTGGGGCAACAATAGCAGTGGTGTTTGGTTTAATTATAGGGATTCCAGCTTTAAGATTGAAAGGTCCTTA
>JAUWZT010000193.1 GCA_030615145.1 Promethearchaeota archaeon
CTCATCATGTAATACATTTTCTAAGTTCAATTCCATTAATTCTGAGGCTAAAATTTTTCCTAATGCAAATTGATTTTGCGATGACGGGTTTGAGTCGGAATGTTCATCTGATGTAGTCCACACTTGAACATACTTAAGAAATCTAATCAATGCTTCATTATGTAAGAATTCTTTTATCTCTTCTGATAACAAATTAATCCCGCTTCATATATTAAGAATACCTTCTAGAATTATTTTTAATATTATAACTTATTGGTTCATTTCCCCTTAAACTTCGGTTCTCTTTTCTCTTTAAATGACTTCATTCCCTCGCCAAAATCGTACGAAGCAATATTTTTACAATACAATTTAAACTCGTGGTTCAAAGAAGGAGTTAATTCGTTATATTGAGAAAAGTTAAGCATTTTTTTATTGTAGCCCAAACATTTAGTAGGCAATTTTGCTATAGATTCTATAAATTCTTTAGATTTTATCTTGAATTCTGAAAGAGGATAAACCTTGTTAATTAAACCAATTTCTTGTGCTTCAAATGCATCGAGTTGGCGTCCGGTTAAAATAATTTCTGTTGCTCTAGCGAAACCTATTAACCTAGGAAATAACCAACTTGCTCCGCTCATTACACAATGAGCTCGTTTAACTCGTTGGTCTCCAATCTTCAAATTATCTGCCGCTACGCGGAAATCACAAGATAAAGCCAATTCGAACCCTGCCCCTAGGCAATAACCTTGAAGTAGTGCGATAACTGGTTTTGGAACCTCTCTAATTAATTGAATTACTCGGTGATGCGGGAGTTTTGAACCGTCGTCTAGAGGTTTGAACTTCACACCTTCAGGTCCCATGCTCTTTAAATCATCACCAGAACTAAAAGATTGTTTATTACCTTCAATAACAAAAGCACGAATCGATTTATTCTTAAAATTCATTTCCAATATATCTATTATTTCCATCAATAAGGGATAATTTAGGGCGTTTAGTCGTTTTGGGCGATTTAAAGTAATAGTACTTATTCCTTCCTCGATTTTAAAAATAACATTATCAAATTTTTGTTGTCCCATCATTACTACCTCTTTGAAAACAGTTTCAAACTAATTTCTGTTTAAATTAATTTGTATTTTATACCTATAAATATCATTCCATCATACTAAGAAATCTCAAAACCTCAGTAATCTTTTAAAAAAAAAGAAGAAACTTAATTGCATTGATTACCAAATTTCAAACTGTTGATCTAATTTTCCTCCAAATACAATTATATAAGGAATAATGAGATCTAAACCACTTTGCCATGCATTTATCATTGGAGCTCCTATAATAACTGCCGTTAAACCGGTTACTTCAGGTAAACCTAAAAAAGCTAAACTTATTTGATCAAGATATCCCGAAAAAACTGTCAAAAATACAAGAATATTTAACAAAACCATAACCACAATTCTTAGTAAAGTGCCTAAAACACCATAAATTACGAAATTATTGACTTTTTTGAGTTTTTGGCTCTTTCTAACTCCGGGTTCTCTTTTATATAATTTCAAGAAAATAATAGGAACTATAATTAAAGAAACTGTGGCAAACAATTTCATTAGTGGACCTATGGGCGCAGATAGATCAAATGGCATTAATCCAAGTGTTCCAACGATACAACATAACAAACCTGCTCTAACTCCAAATAAAAAGAAACATGCTACCCATATAAGAGATATTAAATCAATTATAGCAATAAACCATCCTGGTATTCTTAGCAAATTTGTTATCGTGGGCATCAATAAAGCTCCAACTGCTATTGATAGCGCACTAAAAAGAGCAGCTCCAGTAATTTCAAGCGTTATATTAGTTTCTATTGTATGGATTGTTTCTTTTTCTTCAGATTTTCGTTCCTGTGTTAAATCGGTCATTTTTTGACTAAACTCTAATTTTTTTATTAGTTACGAGTTGAAATTAACTTGTAAATTTAAATATGTATGGTAGGTTTTTTAATAATCATTCTATTAATTCTGAGATTGTTATCTAAAATTAGGTAAATTTTAATTATCTTTGTATAAATTTGGAATTTAAATTCTTTGAAATATTTGATAGCGCTTGTATTATCAAATAAGTAATTTAAAAACTCGATTTACTTAGCACATTTATCTACCCAAATTTGGAGATATCAAGACTATAATTAGGTTTATTTCAAGATTTTTTTTTCTTTAGAGTCTAATTCAAACCAATTACTCACATTTCCTAACTGTTTTCTAGAAGAATTGCACAATACTCTTAAAAATGGGATAAAATCTTGGACTGCTTCAATATCTGATACTTTGTACTTCTTTTGGATTTTTTCTACTAATGACCTTTCGTTTGCTGACAATGAAAAAAATCCAGTTGAAGTGAATCTTGGGAACATAATTCTATGAAAACTTTCATCATGAGTTCTATTTTTTCTAGATAGAACAACACCTCCAGCAAAAAGATCGAAAAAATACGGTAATAAAGACCAATATTGATTTTTACGGATTCTTCCAAAAATTTCGTCAGCTAACGAAAGATTGTCATAAGCATTAGCGATTTCGCTATTTTGTCTTATATAAGAAGTTAGGTTTTCGTTAATCCACTTGTATAAAAAATTGTAATCTACATCTGATTTATTGGTTAAATTTCGAGCTTCTTTTAATGTATTTACATTTTGAAATAAGTTCCTGATTAAAGAAAAGATTTCTTCTGTGGTATCTCTGTTCAAATTTAAAATTAGCTCTTTAGTGTTTTTATCTAAGGAGCCCTGGCTAATACCTTGTAAATCGTTAATAACGCCTCGTAAGTCTCCTTCGTTTTTTTCGATAATTAAATTTAAATCTTTTTCGGTTATACCCGAAATATGTTCTTTGACAACAATCTTTCGCGCAATCTTCAATACTTCCTCATCCGGTAATGGGTTTACTTCATATCTTCTAATTTTTTTGTAAAGCGATTGAAGATTTTGTTTGTATTTATTGGAACACATTATAATTGGAAATTGAGTGTTTTCAATTAGACTTAATATCGTAGGAACGGCTCCTCTATCAGTAACTCCATATAATCCATCAATTTCATCAATCAAAATTAGTTTCTTCTTGCTTTGAACAATAAAATCCATAATTCCACGAGATTTGGTAGTTTCTCTCAATTTAGATTCCAAAGCACCTTTAGTTCGCGTATCTGAAGCGTTCGTTTCTATTACTTCCATGTTTAAATCGTTAGCCAAAGCATATGCTAAAGTAGTCTTACCAATCCCTGGAGGGCCCTCAAGTAAAACTGCTGCCTTATCGAGAGGTAGCTTTTTCTCTTCTCGATGCTCTTTTTCTTCGTGGGTTCGATTGTGTGTTCTAATTTCTCGATTTATCTCATTCAATTTTTCTTTTTCTTTAAAAAATGAGATTACAAATTTTCTCAAATCTTCAATTAAATCGACTTTCTGTCTACCCACTTTAGCTGTTGGAAATGCCATATCTCTGGTGAATCGGGGTCTGTGCTTCTCAGTCCATATTTCCATTTTTTTTTGCGCTACCATTAAATTCACCTATAATACTACTGAAAATTGGCATAATTTTGCCAATAAATTTGAAATCTGAATATCAGTATCCCTCCCGTCAATTGCTCTAAAATCTGCTTCAGCTATGAGATTTATTAAGTGTATTCTTGAGTAAGTGCTAAATGGTAGTTTCCTTAATTCATTTAAAATTATATGAAACATTTCTTGCGAAGTAAATTTATAGCTGGATTGAATTTTGCGCGATAATTCTCTTGCTTTCCGAAAATCTCCTTTAAAGCACATTATTAGAAGACTTTTAATCATGTCATTTTTTGAATTTAATAAATTCTCGTACAATTTGTCAATATCGATATCATTTCCACTGATGGAACAGATTTGTAACAAATCTATAGCATGTGATAATTTGCCTGCTGTTATTTCATAAAGAGTTCTAATTGTTTCTTTATCAATTTTTAAAGCTTCTTTCTCAGCTATAGTTGACATTAGCTCCTCAAACGAATTGAAGTCAACTTGCGATATTAAGAAAACTTGACATCTACTCATAATAGGATCTATTATCTTTGACACCTTAGTTGTGATTAAAATCATTCTACAATTCGTTCCATAAATTTCCATTAACCTACGAAAAGCTTGCTGATTCGGACCTAATGAATCGAAATCTTTTACTATTAAAATTTTAAAAGGAACATCCCCTAAAACTTTTAATTGTACAAAAGGTTTAATTTTAACCCGAATAAAAGCTGGAGTGGTAATTTTTTTCCCAGCTAGGCTTCCTATTTTACTTGTGGATACATATGCTTCAGATCGAGCCTGTTTCATCTCTTCTGTTGTCAAAGGAACATTAGCATATACTACTTTTGAATTAGCGTCATAAAATCTCCCCAAGAATTCTTTCGAAAACAAATTTGCTATAATAGTTTTACCAATGCCTTTTGAACCAACGAATAACAAGTGAGGAAAATTCTTATCGTTAATAAAAGCCTTTAGGCTATCTTTGATGTTATTTTGGCCACAAATCTCTTTTAAAGTATGGGGCAAATATTTGATGCGCCAAATAGGGCTTTCTGAAAGCAAACTCTTCTCATCCTCGTTTGAATTATTATTTTTCTTTGATACTACTTTTTATCAAATGACTTATTAACGACATTAATTGGATTCTTTCATCTGCTCCTTGGCTTATTCTATAATCAACATCTCCAATGTACGATAAAATCTTGTTTAAATATTTTGGTTGAATATCCAGTTCATTTAGGCTTCCAATAATTTGTCTTAAAAAGTTCCTAGCATCCAAATTTTCAACTGTTTCTAGCGTTTTTCTCGAACTAATTAAGTCTTTTGTTTTAATATTTTCCAATAATTCGCTTAAAGTTGAATTGTCTAAAAACCCCGAAACCTTTAATATTTCGTTAGAATCTAGATTTTTTAATAATTCCAAAGCAACTGACATCTGTAACGTGTTAATTGCTTTTCTTAAATCGCCACCTGATATAAAAAAAAGAGTTTCATAAAATATATTTTCCTGTGTTTGAGGTATATTAAGATTCTCTTTTTTTGAGATAAACTTTAGACGTTTTATGACTTTATCCTTAGATAGGTTAGTAAATCTAAATACTGCGCATCTCGATATAATAGGATCAATTATTCTATTGATATAATTGCACAATAATATAAATTTAACATTTAAAGATGCTTTCTCAATAATTCTCCGTAAAGCTTGCTGAACTTGATTTGGGATATTATCCGCTTCGTCTAAAATAATAAATTTCAATGCGTTTTTCTCAAGATTCAAATTCTGTGAGACAAAATTTTTTATAACGCTTCGAACATAACCCATTCTCACTGTATCTGAAGCGTTTAATTCTAAAACGTTAGAAAAATAGTTTTCCTTTTTGATCGCATGTTTAGCAATTATTAAGGCTGTGCTCGTTTTACCGGTACCTGCGGGACCCGTAAAAATCATATGGGGCATGTTCCGCTTTGATGCGTACTCCTTTATGTTTTCGACAGCATAGTTTTGACTTACAACATCCTCGAATGTCTGAGGGCGATATTTTTCCACCCATGGTGATTCTAAACCAATCAAAACGTTACCCATTATTCTATTTTGTTTTAATCATCAAGGTTTTCTTTAGATATATCGAGCTCTAAGACTTCATAGACTCTCTTAAAATTCATTTTTTCATAGAGTTTGGCCGCTTCTTTTGCTTTTTCTTTGATATTTACCTTAATTTTTTCCACTTTTATTTTTTGTAAGTGTTCAATAGCTTTCTTAACCAGTAATTCACCTATGCCCTGCCCTCGATATTCTTCCATTAGATATACTTGCTTAATATAACCCTCAGAAGCACCAAATGGGTCAATTCTCAACTCTGCGATGATCATACCAATAACTTCATTATCTTTATCTTCATCTATCGCTATTAATATCCCGTGTCGCTGTAAAGGGTCGTAAAGACGTCTACGAATTCCCCAGTCAAATCTTTTCTCATCGTATGTTTCACCAAATCTCGATATTAATAATTTCATCAATTTTTCGAGTGAATCAATCTGATCAGGTGTAGCATTTTCAATTAAAACCATTTTTTTACACTTTCCTCGCTTTTAGCTTCAATTTTATTCCATTCAATACCATATAAAATCAACTAATAAAAAAACCAAATAATAAATTATAAATTAATTTCTCAAAATTTATATTTTCTTGATTAACAAATAACAATTGTTATTTACTAATAGGTTCAAAAATTAAAATTAACTAATTTTAAACTTAACGAGCTGAAACTCCGTCCCACGCTTTGACTTTGGGGTCTTCATATCCACAGACGGCGCATTTCTGGTTTACCTCCCATTCTTCTAAAGCCGGATGAACCCTAGTGAAAAGTGATCCACACTGACTACATACTAGATATTTAGCTCCACAGCCATCGCACATCTTTAATTGACCATGCTCAACAAACCGAAAAAGGCGTGACATCCAATCATCTCTTGCTAATCGAAAGCTCTCTCCACCACATTGAATACAACGTTTTCCATCGAATTCCGCCATATAACTTATACTCTTTTTTTTTGTTTTTGCTTATATAGTAATGATAAATAAATAGAGTGAATATTTAAAGAAATAAAGTATTCCACATTTAAAATTGCTTCGAAAATG